>DBCA01000085.1 GCA_002292805.1 Caryophanales bacterium UBA970 | reverse complement strand
GTTTTGAAAGAATAAACTCTTGTGGAACATCTATTTGATGCCTGACAAATAGTTTTCCGATCATCCTCAATAAATCATATTTTTGTGCAGTTAAGACATCGATTGCATCTTTTCTTTTGCTTAATTGAATAAAAAAACTTCTCATTTGAAATGTAAAAAATAAGCCAAGAAGTAAATAGATACTAAAGACGATGATGATGATAAATAAGATGATGTCTAGGGTTGTCATATAACGATAAAAATTATAGCATATTCTCTTGTCTAATCAATGATTGCCCATGGTCAGAATGAAGCATAAAAGTTGATATAAAAAATGATTATTTCATAGGAAAAATGATGATTATTTTCATTTTGTGATAAAATATAAACATGAAAAAACCAATCGTTGGTATCATTTATGACTTTGATCGAACGCTGGCCATAGAAGATTTACAAAACTTTAGTTTTATTCCATCTTTAGGGATGAAACCAGAAGAATTTTGGGAAAAAACAAATCAAAACTCGATTCAAAACGGGATGGAAAAAATCCTCTCTTATATGTACATGATGATCGAAGAGAGTAAAAAAAGAGGCATTCAACTTACCAAAGAGTACTTATATTCATTAGGGACCAGTGTTCGTTTTTTTCCTGGGTTAGAAACTTGGTTCAATCGCATCAACACCTTTGGTCTATCCCATGGCGTTCTGGTCGAACATTACATCATCACTTCAGGAACCAAAGAAATCATTGAAGGCACAAAAATTGCAAAAGAGTTTACAAAGATTTTTGGTTGTGAATTCTTATTTTCTAAAGATTCAAAGGAAGCCATTTGGCCAAAAATTGCCATTAATTACACGATGAAAACTCAATATTTTTTCCGGATCGCAAAAGGAATCTTAAATCAAGCTGAGGATGACAAGGTCAACGAACGAACCAAAGAAAAAAGAATTAAATATCGTAATTTAATCTACATAGGTGATGGACTTACCGATGTTCCTGCGATGTTGATGGCAAAAGAACATGGTGGTAAATCCATTGCAGTTTATTCCAAAGGTCATGAGGATAAAGCCAAACTACTCATTCAAGATGAACGGGTTAACTTTGTGTGTGAAGCTGATTATTCAAGAAACTCTTTACTAGAAAAAGTCATTCAACTCAACATTCAACAAATGGCGATTACCGATTTACTCGCCACGAAAGAAGTGAAAAAGTAACATGATTACTGCCATCTTGTTAGCTGCAGGTCAAGGATTACGATTAAAGGGGACGGTGACGCCTAAACAATTTTTACGTATTCAAGGTAAAAAACTTTATCAATTCACCTTGGATACATTTGTTAAGCATAAAAAAATCGATCAAATCATTTTGGTCGTCAATGAAAAAGCATTACCAGAAGTCCAAGATGAAATTAAACCTTGGTCAAAGAAAAAAAGTATTCATGTGATTGTCGGTGGAAAAACAAGACAAGAATCAAGTTATCAAGGCTTGATTTATGCTCAATTACACACCAAACCGGATTATGTTCTTATTCACGATGTTGCAAGACCTCTGTTAACCACTTACCTCATTGATCAATTGGTGGGTGCATTGAAGAGTTATTCTGCCATCACCCTTGGACGGCATGTCAATGATTCCTTGTTTGTGGTGGATGAGCAAGCCACGCTTCATAATTACGTGAGCAAAAAAGATATCTATTTGACTCAAACTCCACAAGCTTTTCAATTTCAAACGATACTTGAAGCGCACGAACATGCAAAATCACTCAAGATAAAAACCGCAAGTGATGATGCCAGTTTACTGACCTTAATGGAAAAAAAAGTTCATGTCATTCCTGGTAGTAGAATGAATTTTAAAATTGTGAATGAAGATGATCTTAGTTTATTGAAAGCATTACTCAAACGATGAACTCAAACAGTTATCAAATAGAAGAAATCATTGTTGGCAAAGTCATCGATATTCAACCTTATGGAGCATTCATCGGATTCCCAAATGGACAAAAAGGACTTATTCACATATCAGAGATTTCTGATGATTATGTTAAAAACATAGAAACTTATCTTATTGTTGGTGAATATGTAAGAGTTAAAGTTCTTGAAATCGATCCATCCAATCATCACCTCAAACTTTCAATCAAACGTCTATATAAGCGTGAAGAGTTAACAGACCAAGCTCACCCATTTTGGTTTAAGGTTCCCCCTCATGAAATTGACTTTAGCCCCTTAAAACAAATGCTACCGACTTGGATCGCTTTACAAAAAAAGAAATTGGAGGAGTAGAAAATGCTCTCATTAAATTTAACTCACATCAAACTGAAAGGTTCCTTGATGGAGTATCAAGACAAAATCAATCGAATCACAGACATGATTGCTACCAAAAAAGGACCTGGTGGTGATTTTTTAGGTTGGGATCAGTGGCCGGCTAACTATGATAAAAAAGAATTTCAACTCATTCAAGAAGTTGCAAAAAACATTCGAAGAAACTTTCAAGTCCTTGTTGTCTGCGCCATCGGTGGATCTTATTTAGGGGCGAGAGCAGTCATCGAGGGGATTAAAGGGTTATATCCAAAAAAAGATAAAGAGTTAGAAATTATCTACATGGGACAAACCTTCTCACCAACCTACACCCAACAAATTCTTGATTATCTAGAAGGTAAAACTTTCGCGATTAATGTCATTTCTAAATCAGGAACCACCACAGAAACTTCCATTGCCTTTCGATTATTGAAATCGTTATTAGAAAAGAAAGTTGGCGCCGCAGCAGCAAAAAATGCTATTTTTGCCACAACCGATAAAGAAAAAGGTGCGCTAAGATCACTGGCAAGTCAAGAAGGATATGTCACCTTTAACTTACCTGATGATATTGGTGGCCGCTATTCTGTTTTAACGGCAGTAGGTTTATTGCCGATTGCCGCAGCAGGGATCGATATCCAAGCCTTGATGCAAGGTGCAAAAGAAGCCATGCAAACTTATTCCAATAATCACATTGAATCTAACTTAGCGATTCAATATGCCATTGCTAGACATCAACTTTATCAAGATAAATCAGTGGAAATGTTTGTCACTTATGAACCACAATTTGCAATGATTTCAGAATGGTTAAAACAACTCTTTGCGGAATCGGAAGGTAAGGAAAATAAAGGTTTACTTCCAGGATCGGTTTCCTTTACTACCGATTTACATAGTGTTGGTCAGTTTATTCAAGACGGATCTCCCATCCTTTTTGAAACCGTGTTATATGTTAAAAAACCTTCTTTAGATTTATCCGTTCCTTTGAGTATCAATGATGCGGATGGTTTAAATTATTTAGCGGGAAGACCATTGTCTTATGTTAATGAAAAGGCTTATTTAGGAACCCTGCAAGCCCATGTTGAGGAAGGCCAAGTTCCAGTGATTTTACTAACCATCGATCAAATGGATGCCCAGCATCTAGGTCACTTACTTTACTTCTTTATGAAAGCATGCGCGTATTCTGGTTACTTACTCGGCATCAATCCGTTTAATCAACCTGGTGTAGAAATTTATAAACGAAATATGTTTCGCTTGCTTGGCAAAAAAGGGTATTAAATTCCTCGATTTTGTAGTGGCTTTTGATTGACTAGAAAAACGGTGTTTGGTATATTAAGTAAGCACGCGTAAGCCCAAGGGATGTTTAGCTCAGTTGGGAGAGCATCGCCTTTACACGGCGGAGGTCGGGGGTTCGAACCCCTCAACATCCACCATTAGCTACTGTGCAATCCCACCGATGGAGGCTTAGCGAAGCG
>DBCA01000054.1 GCA_002292805.1 Caryophanales bacterium UBA970 | reverse complement strand
GGGGTTTACCGCCGATTGGGAATTACACCCTACCCTGAAGATATAGTTGTATTATAGGGGATATTCTTTCAAAAGTATAACGATATGATTAAGAGTTTTATCATATCTTTTATAGGCTTTTTAAGATAAAATATGTGATAGTGTGGGGAACCTTATGAAAGTAGAAATTACCGGAGAACAATTACCTGTCTTAACCATCACCTTAGGGGCAAAAGACATCCTTTTTACTGAAAATGATGTGACCTCGATTTCCGTAATGTCACCTGAGATTGTTAAGGAAACCATTTCATTAGAAAAGAGACTGAATCCATTTTTCTCAAAACTCATTTTTGGCGATGCAAAAGTCTTGGACCAATTCACCTCTAGAAAAGCAGAAAGCATCATTGCATTTTCCGCTCCACTTCCAGGACAAATTATTGCCCTAAAACTCACCAAGAAAAAACCCATGGTGATTAAAAAAGGATCGTTACTGGTTATGACCAAAGGTATCCAGTTAACCCCAAGAAAGAAGTTTAATCTTTGGGATGCACTCTTTGGTAATGATGATTTAGCCCTTCAGGTGTTGTCTGGAGAAGGAACCGCCTATATTGTCATCGACAAAGATGCCAAAACATTTACCTTAGAAAAAAACAAAGCAATGAGTTTTGATCAAGCCGCCGTGGCGTACATGGATGCATCGATGACCTTGCTTGTGAAAAGAACGAATATTTTCAAAGCTTTCTTTTTTGGTGGCAATGACGTCATTAAATACAAGGTGAGCGGTCCTGGTAAGATTGTGATCCAAAATGCAAATTACCAAAGGATGTAACTTTTTATGGATTACCCATCATTATTAAACCAATACCTTGAGTTAGAAAGACTTAGACAAGACGAAGGCTTGGAACTCATTGCTTCTGAAAACTATACCTCCAAAGCTGTCATGGCGATTCAAGGCTCTATTTTAACGAATAAATACGCAGAAGGATTTCCAGGGAAACGCTACTACGGTGGTTGTGTTCACGTGGATAAAATCGAACAATTAGCGATTGATTTAGCATGCCAACTCTATGCGTGTAAGTTTGCCAACGTTCAACCTCACTCTGGATCAAGTGCTAACTTTATTGTCTATAGTGCCTTGTTAAAACCAGGGGATAAAATCATGTCCTTAGGCTTAAACGAAGGTGGTCATTTAACCCACGGAAGTAGTGTGAACTTTTCCGGAAAACTTTATCAATTCATTCATTATGGCTTATTGGCCAACGGCAAGATTGACTATCCAGGCATGGTCACGTTAGCCCGGTTAGAAAAACCAAAAATGATTGTTGCTGGATTTTCCTCTTATCCATATTTAACTGACTATGAAATCTTTAGTAACGTCGCCAAAGAAATTGGGGCGATTTTTTTGGTCGACATGGCCCATATTTCTGGCCTCGTTGCCGCTGGGGTTCACCCTTCCCCATTTCCTTATGCCGATGTGGTGACGTCAACCACGCACAAAACGATTCGTGGACCTCGAGGTGGGATGATCTTAACCAATTCAGAAGAGTTCATTAAAAAAATTAATTCCGCAACTTTCCCAGGTGCTCAAGGTGGACCTTTGATGCACGTGATTGGTGGGAAAGCGCAAGCCTTTGCCGAAGCCCTTGAACCTTCCTTCAAGCAATACGCAAAACAAATCGTTCGCAACACCAAGGCGTGTGCCGATGAATTTGCAAAATTAGGCGCTGTGGTATCTGGAACAGAAACGCACTTATTCTTGGTAAATACCAAAGCATCCTTTGGATTAACAGGATTAGAATCCCAACTCCGTCTCGATGATATTGGTGTCACCTTAAATAAAAACATGCTACCGAATGATCAAGAAAAACCTCAAGTGACTTCCGGCGTTCGTATAGGTTTTGCTGCCTTGACCACCCGTGGAGCGAATGAAGAGATTGCCAAAGATATTGCTCGGTTGATCTATCGCTATCTTAAAGGTGAAATCAACAAAGACCTTGCCATCTCGATTGTGAAACGAACCGTCAGTTTACTGAAACCCTTAGCAAGTATTTAAAGCATGAAAAAGCTTCCAAGATGGTTTAAAGTTGCTTTATATCTCACCGCAGATTTAGTTGCGATTGTCAGTCTTGGATTATTCATTTACTTTTCTCGAGTCAGCAATGCTGGTGAAACCTCCTTATTCATTTGGTTATTATTAACCTATGCAGCCTCATTAATGGTTGCTTTATTCATCGGTGGTATTTATTCCATGATTACATTACATTTTGGTTTAATTGATTCCATAAAAATCGGGGTTATTACGATTGTCTTTAATTTAATTTTTTATCTACTCATCATGTCGACTCAAATTGAATATACACCCGTAGAACTAGCATTTATCTTTATCAGTGAACCAGCCTTGTTGATTGGTTTACGCGTGGCAAGACGTGTCTTGGCGATTGTGTTAGGTTATCAGCAATCCGACAAATCACACATTCAAAGAACCTTAATCATTGGTGCCGGAGCAGCTGGAAAGATGGTCATTGATGAACTAAGAACCAATCGGGGATTAAAAGCTACCCCTGTGGTTGTGGTCGATGATGATCCTTCAAAGTGGAAACGGCATTTTTTAAACTTACCCGTGGAAGGTCCGATTCAAAAACTTCCAGACATGATCAAACAATATCGCATTCAACAAGTGATTGTTGGCATTGGTAACATTACGAGAACTCGTTTGTTTGAAATCTTACGCGTGATGGAATCATCGAATGTAAAAATTCGCCGATTACCATTAATGGAAGAACTTGAAAAAGATGGTCAAAACATGGCCGTCAAGGACGTTGATGTCAATGAACTATTAGGACGTGATGTGATTCCTCTCATCAATGATGAAATCAAAGCCTTTATTAAGGATCAAGTGGTGTTCATCACCGGTGCGGGTGGGTCCATCGGTAGTGAGTTAACCAGACAAATTTTTAGTTATTCACCCAAAGCGATGGTGTTGTTAGATATATACGAGAATGGCGTTTATGATGTTCAACAAGAATTAGTTACACTCAATAAAAAATTGGGCAAACCCATTCCGATTCATGTTCAAATCGGGGCAACCTACAATCGTGAAAGAATGGAACCATTATTCAAAACCTATCGGCCTAATCTGGTCTTCCACGCTGCTGCCTACAAGCATGTTCCGTTGATGCAGGATTCACCACAAGAAGCAGTACGCACCAACGTTCTTGGCATGTATAACATTGCCCTGCTTTCCCAAATGTATCAAGTTCAAAAAATGGTGTTGGTTTCTACCGACAAAGCTGTACGGCCCACCAATGTGATGGGGGCAACCAAATACTACGCGGAAACGATCATGCGCCATTTTGCCAAACAACAAAAAGGAACCCAATACGCTGCGGTGAGATTTGGTAACGTCCTTGCCAGTAACGGAAGTGTCATCCCTTTATTTAAAAAACAAATTGAAGCAGGGGGCCCAGTCACTGTCACGGATAAAGAAATTACCCGATTCTTCATGACCATTCCTGAAGCGGTTGGACTCATTCTTCAATCTGGGGTTTACGCTAAGGCTGGAGAAATCTTTGTCTTGGATATGGGTAAACCGGTTAAAATTGTTGATTTAGCAGAAAAGATGATTCGTCAATCAGGGTACATTCCTTATGAAGAAATTCGCATTGAGTTCACCGGCCTACGTCCTGGAGAAAAAATGTATGAAGAATTATTACTCGATTCTAAGACAACCATCAAAACAAACAATGAAAAGATTTTTATTGACCGTTTGGATTTAATTGAGTTTAATGAATTAAGCTTTAAAGAATTAGTGTCACTTGCGGAAACCAATCGGGTTGAAACCAAAGATGTCTTATTCAAACAATTAAAATTAAAGGGGTAATGTATGGATATTTTTAATGGCAAGACGTTGTTGATTACAGGTGGAACAGGATCATTTGGTAATGCGGTCATGAAAAGGTTCCTATCAACCTCAATCAAAGAAATTCGGATATTTTCTCGCGATGAGAAAAAACAAGAGGACATGAGAAGGTTTTATAAAAACCCAAAGATTAAATTTTATATCGGTGACGTTAGACAAGAAGGTGGATTAGAGGATGCTATGGTTGGCGTGGATTATGTATTCCATGCTGCGGCACTCAAACAAGTTCCTTCTTGTGAGTTCTTCCCAATTGAAGCAGTGAGAACCAATATCCTTGGCACTGAAAATGTCCTTAATGCTGCCATTCGCGCTGGTGTTAAAAAAGTCATTTGCTTATCCACAGATAAGGCTGTTTACCCAATCAACGCCATGGGTATTTCCAAAGCGATGATGGAAAAAGTATTTATCGCAAAAGCACGAACGATTGATCCAGCAAAAACCTTAATTTGTGGCACTCGATATGGCAACGTCATGGCTTCACGAGGATCTGTCATTCCATTATTCATCGATCAGATTAAGTCTGGATTACCACTCACTGTGACAGATCCAAACATGACTCGATTCTTAATGTCACTTGAAGAAGCAGTTGAACTTGTTTTACATTCTTTTGTTCATGGTAAACAAGGTGATATTATGGTCCAAAAAGCACCTGCCAGTACGGTAGAAGATTTAGCAAAAGCCTTAAACGAATTATTTTCTGGCAAGAGCAAAATACAAGTCATTGGGACAAGACACGGTGAAAAACTTTATGAAACCTTACTGACCAAGGAAGAGTTTGCCGTCAGTGAAGACATGGGTAATTATTATCGAATTCCTGCAGACAATAGAGACCTTAATTATGATGTATATGTTTCCTCTGGTTCTTCAAAACTTTCTGCAATCACAGAATATAATTCTCACAATACCAAGCGTCTCAATGTCAACGAAATCAAAACCAAATTGTTAAGTTTAGAGGAAGTTAAGGAAGCTTTAGCTGGATGGAAAAAATAGCCTCTATTCTAATTACCGGATCAAAAGGTTTCTTAGCCAAGAACCTTATTGCTAGATTGATTGGTTTAGGGTTTTCAAATTTATTACTCGTTGACCGAGAAACATCAAAACATACTTATGAAACTTATGTGAAAAAAGCTCAATTTATTTTTCACTTTGCCGGTGTGAACAGGCCTCAAGATCCTCAAGAATTTGTCATTGGCAATACACAAACGATTGCAGAAATAATTACTTTATTGGAAAAACATAAATCAAAGGCCCCTCTGGTTGTGTCTTCATCCATCCAAGCGATGAATAACAATCCATATGGGTTGAGTAAAAAAGCAGGTGAAGATTTATTATTAACTTTTGCTAGTAAACATAAGCATCCAGTCTATATATACCGATTTACGAATATTTTTGGAAAATGGGCAAAACCCAATTACAATTCTGTGGTTGCAACCTTTTGTCATAACATCTCTCGAGATTTACCCATCAAAATTAACGATGAGAATTCTAAAATTTCTTTGATTTATATTGATGATGTGGTCGATGAAATGCTACGTTGCATGGAAGGAAAAGTCACCACGATTGATGGCATCTTAAGGGTACTTCCAGAATATGAAATCACTGTGGGTCAATTAGCGACAACGCTTCAACGGTTTAAAAGTTCGCGAACGAGTTTAACTTTAGAAAATCAACACGATCCAATCACAAAAAAACTTTACGCAACGTATTTAAGTTACTTACAAGAGCATGCATTTATTTATGATTTAAAGATGAATGTCGATCATCGTGGTTCCTTCACCGAATTATTGAAGACAAGTCAAGAAGGTCAAGTTTCTGTTAATATCAGTAAACCAGGTATTACCAAAGGCAATCACTATCATCACACGAAGAATGAAAAGTTTATTGTCGTTAGTGGTACTGGGTTAATTAAGTTTCGACTCGTGAATTCAAAAGAAGTGATTGAATATCATGTCAGTGGTCAAAAATTACAAGTGATTGATATACCACCTGGTTACATACACAATATTACCAACGTCGGTAAGGACGATTTGGTGACCATCATGTGGGCGTCTGAACTATTCGATAAACAAAATCCTGACACATACCCAATGGAGGTTGAATGAATATGAAGAAACTTAAAGTGATGACGGTTGTTGGCACGAGACCAGAGATTATTAGATTATCCGAAGTCATTAAGGCCATTGATCGTGCAAAAGAAACGTTTGATCAAGTCTTGGTTCATACCGGTCAAAATTATGATTTTGAACTCAATGAAATTTTCTTCGAAGATTTAGGGCTAAGAAAACCCAATGTATTTTTAGCCGCTGCAGGTGAGACTGCATTATCAACCATTGGTAATATTTTAATCAAAATGGAAAAAGTTTTAGACGATCATAAACCAGATGTCTTTTTGGTTTTAGGTGACACCAACTCTGCTCTTTGCGCACTTGCCGCTAAAAGGAAAAAAGTTCCTGTTTTCCACATGGAAGCAGGCAACCGATCGTTTGATGAACGTGTTCCAGAAGAACTAAACCGAAAAATTGTTGATCATATCTCTGATATCAACTTGCCATATACCACGCTTTCAAGACAATACCTTTTAAGAGAAGGTTTACCCGCAGATCGAATTATTAAAACCGGTTCACCAATGAAAGAAGTGATTGATCGTAACCGAAGCAAGATTGATCAATCCAAAATTTTAGAACAGTTGGAAATTAAAGATAAAAAATATTTTGTCGTTTCTGCTCACCGTGAAGAAAACATCAATGATGATACTAATTTTCAACACTTGATAAATACTCTAAATCAACTTGCTAAAGACTTTAAGCAACCAATTATTGTTTCCACCCATCCAAGAACCAAAAAAATGATAGATTCCAAGCAAATTAAACTTGATTCTCTTGTCAGACTTTTAAAACCCCTGAAGTTTTCAGACTATATTAAGCTACAAATGCATGCCCGCGTGGTGCTTTCTGATTCAGGAACCATCAACGAAGAAACTTCAATTCTAGGTTTAAGAGCTTTGAATATTCGTGATGCCCATGAACGTCCGGAAGCGATGGAAGAAGCAAGTACACCAATGGTTGGTTTAAATCCGAATAAAGTTATGTTGGGAATTTCTTTACTCGAAAGTACGCTGGATAAGGTTATTCATCCTGTGGAAGATTATCAAGTTGATAATGTTTCGAATAAAGTCATGCGTTTATTATTGTCTTATTCAAATTATCAAATACCTAAGAAATAAATTCTAAAGAGTTAACCTTGTATTTTTGATCCTTTCAGCATAAGATAAGGATACCCCCCTATAGGAGGGGTATATGATGAATAAACAACAATTTCAAATCGAAGGCATGACGTGTGCCACATGCCAAATGACCGTTCAACGTGCGGTTGCCCAGCTTCCTGGGGTCAAAACAGTTCATGTGAACTTAATTACCCATGCCATGCAAGTAGAATATGAAGATTCCTTAAAGCCACAAACCATCATTCAAGAAGTCAAAGAAGCTGGGTATGGTGCCAATCTTATTTCTAAAGATCAACCAGAACAATTTCGCAAACAACAAAAAATTTCTCGTAGTTTGATGAAACGTCGTTTAATTATTTCATTTAGTTTATTAATTCCTTTGATGTATGTATCCATGAGCATGATGCTTGGCTTGCCCATCCTAGCATTCTTTACAACCACAGTGGGTAATTTAACAACTCAGTGGTTATTAACGCTTCCAATCGTCTATGTCAATTATCGATATTTTTCAGTGGGGATGAAACGTTTATGGAAGCGAGATCCCAACATGGATTCGCTAGTTGCCATTGGTACTGGATCCGCGATTCTCTATGGTATTTATGTTACCTTTATCTCTATTTATGGGCTTGCCACGGACAACATGGCCTTAAGCGAAACGTGGATGAATCAATTGTATTTAGAAACCGCCGCGACGATTTTAGCCTTGGTGACCTTAGGAAAATATTTAGAAGAAATATCAAAACAAAAAACCTTAGGAGCTTTAGAAAAACTCATCGATTTAAAACCAAAACAAGCCTGGAAAAAAACCAGGGATGGCATCAAGGAAGTATTGGTCAGTGAATTAGTCGTCGGCGATGTTGTCCTCATCAAACCAGGAGAACTTATTCCTGTGGATGGAGTGATTAAAAGTGGTGAAACACTCGTGAATCAAGCAGCGATCACTGGTGAATCTTTACCGGTTGATAAACGCGTTGGTGATTCCGTGATTGCTGCAACTTTGAATCAATTGGGTGTCATTGAAGTGGAAGTGAAGTTTCTAGGAGACGACACGACCATCGCAAAAATCATTCGCCTTGTGGAAGAAGCAAGTCAAACCAAAGCACCCCTTGCTAAACTTGCGGATGAAATATCCAGATACTTTGTACCGATTGTCATTGGTATTGCCCTGACCGCGTATGTGGTTTGGTTCATGGTCACTAACGACGTTGAATTTGCTTTACAAATCATGATTGCCATTTTAGTCATCTCTTGCCCATGTGCGCTTGGATTAGCGACCCCGGTGACGATGTTGGTGGGCACCGGTAAAGGTGCGGAACTTGGCATCTTAATTAAATCCGCCGAAGCGATGGAAAAATTACATACCATCGATACCGTGGTCATGGATAAAACCGGAACCATCACATTAGGAAAACCAGTGGTGGTCGATACGATCATTCATGATGGCACCCCTTTAAAGACGATCCAACAACTCGCTGCTTCCATTGAAACCAATTCTGAACATCCACTTGCCAAAGCCATCGTTGACCAACATCAAGGTGCGCTATTACCCGTGGTGGATTTTGTCTATGTGCCAGGGATGGGTGTTCGCGGAAAAATAAAAGAACAAACGTATCGCTTATCGAAAATTACAACCGTCACCGATCAACTGAGGAGCATCCTATCAACGGGAAAAACGATCATTGAGATGAATGGACCTAACGGACTCATGGCTCACTTTGTGATTGCCGATGCGGTGAAACCTTCTAGCATCGAGGCCATCCAAGGACTTAAAAAACTCGGAAAAAAACTCGTCATGTTAACTGGAGATTTAAAACCTGTGGCCGATTCGATTGCCCATGAAGTTGGCATTGATGAAGTCATCGCTGAAGTCTTGCCTCAAGATAAAGACGCCGTGATTGCAAACCTACAACAACAAGGAAGAAAAGTGATCATGGTCGGAGATGGGATCAATGACGCGCCTTCGTTAATGCGCGCGGATGTAGGCATGGCGATTGGGGCAGGAACCGATATTGCCATTGAGGCTGCCGATATTGTCTTATTACAATCCGATTTACGCCAAGTTGTCTATGCCTTTGCCTTATCGAAGAGTGTTGTGATTAACATGAAAACGAATCTTTTCTGGGCATTTATCTATAATATCGTCGCTATTCCTTTGGCAGCTGGGGTCTTATTTCCCTTCTTGGGATGGTTACTTTCCCCAATGATTGCCGCCTTGGCGATGGCATTCTCCTCAGTATCGGTTGTGCTCAACGCACTTCGATTACGTCGATTTAACCCAAATAGAGTAAAATAAAAGAGGAGAAATATTTATGGCACAAATTAAAACCTTACGCGTTGGCGGCATGACCTGCGTGCATTGCGCAGCCAAAGTCACCACTGCCCTTAAACAAGTCACTGGCGTTGCTAATGTCAAAGTCAATCTCATGGCCGAAGAAGCAGAAGTGATGTTACAAGCCTCCGTCACCGAAGATGCATTTAAAAAAGCGGTTGTCAGTGCTGGTTATCAGTATCTCGGCAGCAAATAGAAAGTTGGGTTCCTGATGGAACAACCTCACCTCGCCGTTCGTGCCGATGCTTATCCACCTTCCCCTATTCGAAAATTATTACCTTATGCGAAAGCTGCAGAAGCAGCAGGTCATAAGGTTTTTTATTTGAACATTGGTGAGCCTGATTTACCCACACCTTCGGTGTTTATTGAGGCGATGCGGGCGTATCAACATCCCCATATTGCCTATGCACCTTCTCAAGGTCATCCAACGTTATTAAAAGCAGTTCAACAATATTTTGCCAAAGACGGGTATGCATTTGATCTTTCAGATCTTCAAATCACCCAAGGGGCAACGGATGCTCTACTCTTTTCTTTTTTTGTGATTTGTAATCCTGGGGATGAGATTCTTACCCCAGAACCTTTTTATCCAAATTATTTAGCCTTCGCCAAACAATTGGATATCAACCTTGTCGGGATTCCTACCTTTGCTGCGGATGGGAATGCGATTCCNNNNCGTATGCGATTCCCTCGATCGAGGCGATTGAAAAAAAGATCACCGCAAAAACCAGAGCGATTCTGATTGCCAATCCTAGTAACCCATCGGGTCGCGTCTATCGCAAAGAAGAATTACTTCGCTTGATCACGATTGCCAAGAAACATAACCTATGGCTTATTGGGGATGAACTGTATCGGAAATTAACCTTTGGAACGAACCAAGCGTTATCTTTTGCTTCCTTTCCTGACGTCCAAGATCGGGTCATCATCGTCGATAGTGTGTCCAAACGATATTCGGCATGTGGGGCTCGCATTGGATGCTTACTCTGCAAAAACCAATCGTTCATGCAAAAGATTCATCGATTAGGCCAATCACGATTAGGGGTGTCTTTACTTGATCAACTTGGTGCTGCCGCACTTTATAACTTGCCAGCATCCCATATTGAGTGGACGCGCGATCAATACTTTGCTCGCATTGAAACCGTGATCAATACAATAAAAACCAATCCTAAGATTCGCTACGTTCGACCTGAAGGTGCATTCTATATGATGTTAGAAATACCCGTGCGCAACGCAGAAGCCTTTGCGCTATGGTTAATCCAATCTTTCTCATACGAAGGACAAAGACTCTTGGTGACGCCGGGAAAGGATTTTTATGTAGATGCCAGTCGTGGCAAACAAGAAATACGTATTGCCTTTGTGCTGGAACCGAAAGCGATGGCGACGGCGATGGATATTCTGCTAGCCGGTTTAAAAGCTTATCAAGCCCTCCATCCATAAACATTCATCCCCTTGGGATCCAAGGGATTATAGTATAATTTTTTCAGTGCTTATAATATGAAAAAAACCACTGGAGAAAAAATATTAGTTCAATATCGTCGCGCCAGTTACGATTATTTTTTGTCTGATCATTTAGAAACCGGCATCGTCTTATCCGGCACGGAAGTAAAAAGTTTACGCGCAGGTGGGGGATCGTTATCGGATAGCTATGTCATCAATAGAAACCAAGAACTGTTTTTATTAAACATGCATATTGCCCCGTATAAACAAGGCAGCATCTTTAACCATGAGCCGTTAAGAACTAGAAAACTTCTCGCCCATAAACAAGAGATTCAAAAACTATCCAAAGCAATTCAAGAAAAAGGATTAACCATTCTTCCAATCAA
>DBCA01000032.1 GCA_002292805.1 Caryophanales bacterium UBA970 | reverse complement strand
TGGCGGAGAAAGAGGGATTTGAACCCTCGCGCCCGGTTAAGGACCTACAAGCTTTCCAAGCCTGCCCCTTCAGCCTCTTGGGTATTTCTCCGTAAATTTGATTATAACAAAACTAACCTAAAGGAGTCATCAATAAGTGTTAAAATGGTCAAGATGAAACAAATCACAATCACCGCCCAAAACGCAAATCAACGAGCAGATAAATTTATAAGAAAATGGTTAAAGGAGGCTCCACTTAGTTTTATCTATCGGGTTTTTCGCAAGAAAGACGTCAAGGTCAATGGTAAACGGATCACCATTCAATATATTCTCCAACCTGGAGATATCATGGAAGTTTATGTCACGGACAAACAGTTACTTGATTTTACTGTCCATCGTCGCTATCAAAAAAAACCACTGAACCTTCCGATTTTATATGAAGATGACCATTGCATGCTCATTCATAAACCCAAAGGCTTATTGGTTCAAGGTGAAGATGACACCCGGCAACATACATTAACAGAGATGGTCATTGAACATTTGTATTTCCATGATTTGTTTAATCCAGATGCTCCAGGGTTTACCCCTGCCCCAGGACACCGATTGGATCGGAATACCAGTGGATTGGTTCTTTATGGCAAAACCATCGAAGGGTTACAATCCCTACATCGTTTATTTAAGGAACGAGAAGATTTAAACAAACAATATTTAGCCCTTGTTGTTGGAAAACTGACAGGTAAAGGAAAAATTGATTTACCTTTAATTAAGGACGAAACCAATAAAATGGTCTACGTTGCTCATCCTCCAATTAAAGGCTTATCGGCAATTACCGAATATGAAGTCATCGCTCATTATGGAGATTTTACCCTTGTTAAAATTCAGTTGATTACCGGAAGAACTCATCAAATTCGTGTCCATATGCAGGCGATCAATCACCCAGTGGCGGGCGATCGTAAATATGGAGATTTTCATGCTAATCGATGGCTAAAAGATCAATTTCGATATGAACACCAATTCCTCCATGCTAGTGAACTTTCCTTTAGTCAACTTGAAGGGGCTCTTTCAGGGTTATCAGGGAAAACATTTACTCTAAAATTAGATGCACAAGAAGAAGAATTATTGATAAAATTAAAAGCGTGAAATCAAACCCCAACGCCCGATATCAAACTTGGTTAAACCATCCATCGATGACAAAAGAGGATCGTTTGGTTCTTGAACGTTATTCTCCTTCCGAAATTGATGATGGATTTTTCAAGGACATTGAATTTGGTACTGCAGGAATGCGTGGCATTATGGGTCCAGGATCAAATCGAATCAACTCCTATACCATTACAAAAGCAACCATTGCGTATGGGTTGATGTTAAAAGATCACTATCCTCATCAACTTGAACGTGGGGTCATGATTGCCCACGACAATCGCCATGGTGCTATTCCTTTTACTGAATTGGTGTCTAACATTCTTAATTCAATGGGCATTGATACTTTTACCTTTAAAGAATTGATTCCTACACCCCTTCTTTCTTACGCTGTTCGACATCTTCATGCATTAGGTGGCATCATGCTGACCGCTTCGCACAATCCTAAACAATACAACGGTGTCAAAGTTTACGATGATGAAGGTTGTCAGTTGGTCCCTCAAAAGATTCAACCGATGTTAAATCATTTATCAACGTTACCCGATGCTTTATCCATCACTATTCCAAAATCTACCATCAAAGGAAAGCATCGAATTGTTCATGATGAAGTTGAAAAAACGTATCTTGAAAAAGTAAAAAGTCTTCAACGTCTTCCATCTTTAGCGAAGAAAGGTTTCCGAATTGTTTTTTCTCCACAGCATGGGGCTAGTTATCGTATCCTACCGCAACTATTTCATGAATTAGGTTACCAACTTTCCGTTGTGAAAAGCCAAGCATTGCCTGATCCAAATTTTTCCGGAACTTTATCACCCAATCCAGAAGAAAAACTTGCTTATCAAGAAGCGATTAAGCTGGCTGACTTACAAAAAGCTCATTTAATTATGGTGGCAGATCCAGATGCTGATCGGGTTGGACTAGCCTATCTTAACAGTCGGGGGAGTTATGTGTTGCTCAATGGCAATGAATCCGCAGCATTATTGATTCATTATTTATTGTCACAAAGAAAACTCAAACATGATTTACCGATTCAGGGTGTAGTTTATGACACGATTGTGAGTTCTCCTTTAGCGAGAAAAATCGCTCAATCATTTGGTTTAAGAACCGAAACCTTTTTAACTGGTTTCAAATTTATCGGTGATCGAATCGCTTTTTATGAAACGCATGCCGGGCCTCAGTTTATTTTTGGATATGAAGAATCCTATGGTTGCCTGATTGGAGATTTTGTTCGCGATAAAGACGCCATTCAAGCGTTGTTACTCTATGCAGAAATGTCATTATTTTATTTTCATCAAGGAAAAGACTTAGGCCAAGCGTTGAGTGCTATTTTCAATGAGTTTGGCTACCATCTTGATCGGCAGTTTTCTCTCACACTTTCAGGTAAAGAAGGCGCTGATTTTCTTGATCAGTTGATGAAACAGCTTCGATTAACCCCTTTTAAACCAATTTCAGGTCACAAAGTTTTGCTCGTTGAAGATTTTCAAACCCAAACCAAAAAAGATCTTGAGGGTCATCAATCCAATATTGCTTTGCCCATGTCTAATGTGATTAAATTTAGTTTTGAAGACGGGTCGACCATTGTGGTTAGACCAAGTGGAACTGAACCAAAATGTAAATTCTACTTCTCAATCACGGATCAATCCATGCAAGCATGTGAAGCAAAACTTTCAGCCTATATTGATGCGTTCTCTAAGATTTATTTATCTGAAGATAAACGCTTGAAGTAGCGTTGGAGTTCATCAACAATTCCATCATGATGATGGTCTTTCTTTGTGATGTATGTTCCATACTTTTTAATTGGAGATTCGGCATTCTTCATCACAAACCCATGGGTTGCTAACTTAAGCATTTCTTTATCGTTCTCAGCGTCGCCAAAGCTAATGAAATATTTTCGAGAAATATTATACAATTTTAGAATTTCTAGAAGTGAAGACCCTTTAGAAATATGCCCAAAGTAAATTTCACAGAAAAGCGATGTGCCCCAGAAGCGAACCTTTAATCCTTTGTGCTTTTTAACAGCTTTGAATACGCGTTCATCTTCATATTGATTTCTTTTTTTAACTTTGATAATCATGGTCATTGGATCTTCGTGAAGTGTTTCAATAAGAGGGCCATAGATAATATTCATGTTGTCGTGCCAAAAAAAGGAAGCTAAGTTTTTTTCTTCTTTCAGTAACCATATATCCTTATTGGTTTCGCACATGACATTATCAATGGCTGCTAAACCAATATCTTGATAAATCGCTTTCACAATATCTTGAGGAAATGAAAAAGACTTGGTATTAAAGCTTGGATCAGTTGGGTTAGTGACATAGGCACCGTTATAGCAAACCATCGGTGTTTTTAATCCAAGTTGTTGGTAATACTTGATAAACGATCGATATGGGCGGCCTGTGGCAAGCACGATTGTATGGGAGGATTGAATGGACTTTAAATATTTAAGGGTGGTGGGTGAGATTTTCTTTTGTTTATTCAATAAAGTTCCATCTAAATCCAAGGCAATTAAATGGCGAGGGGCTACCATAAGCCAATCACCTTTTTAACTCTTTGTAAGGTAGCATTAGCAACCAATTGAGCACGCTTTGACCCTTCGAGAAGAACGCGTTCAACCATGCCACTTTGCATCATGGTTTGATATCGTTGTTGTAACTTACCAAGATGATCAACGACCACATCAGCGACTTTGGTTTTAAAGCCACCATAGGTTAATGTCTTTACACTTTCAACCGTGTTAGCAATCGACTGATCGGTTAAACTCGCAAGGATGGTGAGTAAATTACTAATGCCAGGTTTGTTAACCTCATCAAATCGAATGGTTGTTTCTGAATCTGTGACGGCGCTCATAATTTTTTTTCGAATGGACACTAAGTCTTCTTTGAGCTCAATATTTCCTTTAGGTTCAGATTTAGACATTTTTTTGCTTGGATCTGCAAGGGACATGATTCGAGTACCCACAGAACCTAACTGCGCTTTAGGCATGACCAACACATCACCAAATCGATTGTTAAATCGTTGAACGAGATCTCTGGTTAATTCTAAATGTTGCACTTGGTCTTCGCCAACGGGAACCATTTGTGCATCATATAGAAGAATATCGCTTGCCATTAAGACTGGATAAGCAAACAAACCAAGGCCGATGGCTGCTTCCTTCATTTGTTGTGATTTTTCTTTGAATTGAGTCATTCTCGACAACTCGCCCATGTAGATAAAATTTTGAAGGATGGTATTGAGTTCAGCGTGAGCAGAAACTTGGGACTGAAGAAAAATAGTGCTTTGGTTTGGATCTAAACCTGCTGCTAAATAAAAAGCAGCAATATCCATGGTGTTATCTTTTAATGTTTGTGGTTCGATGGGTAAAGTAAGGGCATGTAAATCAGCGATAAATAAAAAAGTTTGATAGTCTTTTTGATAAGCTGGGAAACGTTTGAGTGCCCCCAAATAATTACCTAACGTAAGGCCGCCAGTAGGCTTAATACCACTAATCATTCTTGTCATAATTTTAATTTTTATTGCTTTCTAAATCATTTTAACAAATCTTTTGTAAAGATACGATAAACATTAGGTAAACCGTACCATAAGGGGTATACTAAACATAGGTATTTTGATGGTTACTATTTACACATCTCCGAGCTGCTCAAGTTGCCGGAAAGTTAAAAAATGGTTTGAATTACAAGGTATTGCATACGAAGAACGCAATATTTTTTCCGCGACGTTAAATGAAAATGAACTCAAAGAGATGTTGGCTAAGACTGAGAATGGGACCGAGGACATAATTTCAACACGAAGTAAAATCATCAAGGAACAAAATCTTGATGTAGAAAACATGAGTATTTCTCAATTGGTTCAATTTATTAGAGAAAATCCATCGGTTCTTAAAAGACCGATTATGGTAGATAATCGCCGTATTCAAGTGGGCTATAACGAAGAAGAAATTCGTACCTTTATTCCAGTGGAAAAACGCCAAGCATCCTATAAGGATAAATCACCTGATTTAAACAAAGTTAAAAAAACAAGAAATCCAAATCGTTCTGAAGAGAAGTGATTATTTCATCGTTTTAATCGCGCGCGCATATTTTGAGACGTGATTGGCTTTGTAATCAATATTGGCTTTTTCACATAATAATTTTAATGTTTCTGCCGCATGCTTGAGTGAAGATTCTTCACTTTCTACCTCGAAATCAATTAATCCATGGTATAAATTTTTATCCAGACAAACATGGCGATTTTCAAACGTGGTTTCATATCGTTCAGTCGTCAACTGAGTAATAATTTGAAGCTTTGTTGTATCAAAACCAAACATTTCTAAAAAGTTTTTAATTAAACCAAGTGGGAAAACTTTTTTTGTTTTAT
>DBCA01000079.1:3661-5638 GCA_002292805.1 Caryophanales bacterium UBA970 | reverse complement strand
GCTGCGATTGCTTTAACTCAAAACCTCTATACTGAAGCAACCGTCAAAATCGGGGAAAAATTAACTCTGCGTCGTTTTACGCTCATTAATAAACAACCTAATCAAATCTTCGGTCACTATGTCCATATGAATGGCGCAGTGTCTAGTTTAGTCCTTGTTGAAGGTGGCAATGTCACCTTAGCANNTAGCTGATCAACTCGCGATGCACATCACGGACCGCAATCCAGTCTATCCAAGCTTTGCGTCGGTTTCTCCTTCAATGATTCAAGAAGAAACATTAAAGCAAAAGAATCTAGTGAAGCAAGATCCTAAGTACGCCAACAAACCAGAAGCAATTTTAAGTAAAATTGTTGAAGGTAAAGTTAACACCATGTTTAAAGAATCCTCTTTAGATATGCAACCATTTATGTTTTCAGAAAAAGAAGAACTTACCAAAGTCTTCTTAGATAAAAACAAAATGAAAGCCATTCAATTCGCCCGTTATAAAGTTGGCGAAGGGATTGAAAAGAAGATTGTTGATTTCGCAAGTGAAGTCATGTCACAAGTTAAAAACACTCATTAAGAGTGTTTTTTTTCTGATAAACCATGGAGGGAAACATGAAACGAATCGTCATCAAGTTATCTGGGGAAGCGTTGGCAAACACCCAAGAAAAAACCATTCTTGAAGCTACTCATTTGTCCACCGTTGCCAAGGCCATCAAGACGATCCAAGGCGAAGGCCTTGAAGTCGCTGTGGTCATTGGGGCTGGCAATATTTGGCGGGGAAAATTAGCCAAGTCGATTGGCATCGAATCGTCCACTGCCGATTACATGGGCATGTTAGGCACCATCATCAATTCTTTAGCCTTACAAAGTGCTTTAGAAAATGAAGGCGTGCAATGCCGTGTGTTATCTTCTATCCACGTTGAACAAGTCGCGGAAAACTATATTCGTCGCCGGGCGATTCGTCACTTAGAAAAAGGTCGGGTGGTGATCTTCGCAGGGGGGACAGGAAGTCCTTATTTTTCCACCGATACTACTGCGTCATTACGAGCAATGGAAATTCACGCGGACACAATCTTTATGGCTAAAAACGGGGTTTCCGGCGTGTATGATAGCGATCCAAAAGTGAATGCGAATGCAAAACTCATCAAACATTTAACCTTTGATGAAATGCTCAATAAAAAATTAGCCGTGATGGATTTAACCGCCGTATCCCTGATCAAAGATTCCCCAATTGTGATTCGCGTTTTTGACATGAAGGACACTAAGAATCTCCTTCAAGTGATCAAAGACCAATCGATTGGAACCACGATTCAAAAAGGAGCCAAGTAAATGGAAGCGATTGCCTTAGAAGCCAAGGCTGCGATGGAAAAGACCATCAATGCCCTTCTTGCTCAATTCAACACCTTAAGAACCGGTCGGGCCAATGCCTCGTTACTAGACCGGGTGATGGTGGATTATTATGGAGAGCCTACTGCCGTCAACCAACTTGCCAGCATTGCCGTGCCTGAACCTAGACAATTGCTCATCAAACCTTATGATAAATCTGATATTAAAGCGATTGTTGAAGCCATCAACAAAGCTGAATTAGGCATCAATCCTATTGCCGAAGCGGATGTGGTGAGATTACAGTTACCAGCCTTGACCGAAGATCGTCGTAAAGACCTAGCAAAACAAGCCAAAAAAATGGCGGAAGAATCTAAAGTTGCCATTCGTAATGTTCGCAAAGATTTCCTCGCGATGGTCACCGATGAAGAATACACGCAAGATTTAAAAAAACGTATTGAAGCAGACATGACCAAAGTTCATGATCAAATCATTGCCCAAATCGATGCCTCCTATTTAGTAAAAGAAAAAGAAATACTAACTTTGTAGAATGAATTGAGAATAGACTTGGGGGAAGTTGTATAATTTAGATATGCAAAAATTAAAGGAAAAACAAACGCATCAACCTCCTTTAAACCATCTTGCGATCATCATGGATGGCAATGGTCG
>DBCA01000079.1:0-3645 GCA_002292805.1 Caryophanales bacterium UBA970 | reverse complement strand
TGGGCAAAAGCCAAGGGGTTACCTCGGTTAAAAGGACATGAAGAAGGGGCAAAAAGGGTTCTCGAGATTGCCAAAGAAGCAAAATCGATGAACATCCCTTATTTATCCTTGTTTGCTTTTTCAACTGAAAATTGGTCAAGACCTGAACTCGAAGTCAAAGGGTTGTTTAAGTTACTGAATGAATTTGTGAATAAATATATAAAAACATTGCATGAAGATCAAGTTCGTTTGGTGATTTCCGGTCGAATGGAAGGGCTACCTCAACCAACACAAAAGTTACTTTTAAAAGCAATGGAAGACACCAAATCTTATCAACGATATACCTTGAACATTTGTGTTAACTATGGCGGCCAAGATGAAATTGTTCGGGCCACTCAAAAAGCCATCAAGGCAGTTCAAAACGGCCTCATCAAAATAGAAGACATCACCCCGATGACCTTTCATCAATTTTTGGATACAGCGATTTTACCTCCTGTAGATTGCTTGGTGAGAACCTCAGGTGAACAACGTATTTCTAACTTTTTACTCTATCAACTCGCTTATGCTGAGTTAATCTTTGTCGCCAAATCATGGCCTGACTTTAAGGCTGCAGACCTGCAACAGGTGATTGAAACCTTTCAAGAACGTCAACGACGTTTCGGTAAACTATGAATAATCTTCAACCAGAATTTCAAAAGAAATTTTCCAACCGTGTCCTGGTTGCATTAGGCTTGGTGGTGTTGGCCATCCCTTCAATTGTCATCGGCAATTGGTTAATTATTTTGTTCGCGTTAGTAGGATTGTTGTTTGCAACCCATGAAATTCTCACCGTGAGAATTGGCCAAGTATATCCTCTTCCTATTCGCATCTTTGTTTATTTGATGATGGTCGGGATGATCTTTTATATTTTTCTTCGAAACAACATCATCAATGTTGGAATTGATTTCACCCAATGGTCATTTGCCACTGGATTGAATGAGTTAGAATTACCAACCATCATCTTAACCATGTTGGTGGCAACGTTATTTTTCTCATCGATTACCGATGTGCGTTTTAAAGTGCAAGATGCCACGTATTTAATTACCATGTCAATTTTATTATCCCTAAGCTTCCAAGCGTTTTTATTCTTAAGATTCTATCCTGAATTTATTTTCAATGAACCACGGTCGTTGATCGCGAATTCACTCCTATTATTGTATGCAGCCATGGGAACGTTCTTTACCGATATTGGCGCATATTTGATTGGGACTTTCTTTGGTCAACACAAAATGAATGTCCGGGTTTCTAAAAATAAAACATGGGAAGGTTTTTTTGGCGGGGTTGCCGTATCATTCCTGGGTTCCTTCACCTTTGGTATTGTCCTGGCGATGATTGGCACACCGTTATTACCTTTCCTCACCCTTGATCAATGGTATTGGATCTTATTGATTTCCCTGGTGATGCCTCTGATTGCCACCTTGGGAGACTTTACGTTCTCGATCATTAAACGAGAATATGGGATTAAAAATTTCTCTAATTTATTAGGAGAACATGGGGGCATCCTTGATCGGGTTGACTCTTTTTCCATGGTGGTGTTGGTGGTGGCGTTGATTATTTCCTTGTTATCTGACTTCATTTATCCCTTACCGATTTAAAGTCATCCAATGACTAGGAATTTTGTTAAAATAAGATAGTCTTTTTTATCATCTTGGAGGTGACCTATGCAAGCAATCCTATCGACGGTGTTATTTCTGTTATCGCTAGGCATCCTTATCCTTATTCATGAACTCGGTCACTTTTTAGTGGCCAAAGCATTTAATGTCTACGTTAGAGAGTTTTCCATTGGCTTTGGTCCTGTCTTATTCTCTTGGACCAAAGGTGAAACCAAATACTCCCTGAAAGCTTTTCCATTAGGTGGTTATGTTGCCATGGTTGGGGAAGAAGTCAGTGGCGCAGATTTAAATGTCCCCTTTGAACGTAGTTTATTAGGGATTTCTAAACCCAAACGTGCGATGGTCCTATCCGCGGGCATCATCTTGAACTTGGTCCTTGCCTTTGTCTTATTTTTTGCATCGAATTGGGGATTTACCCAACGAACATTAACCAACCAAATGGTAATCACAGAAACCTCGGTTGCCGCCCAAGCGGGAATCGAAAATGGGGAAGTGCTTGTCTTTGCTCCTTTAAATGACGGGAGTATTCCTGTTACCACCGAACTCGGGGTTAATACCCATCAGCTTTTCATCAATGATTTTGAAACGTATGAAGACACATTATCCACCTTGCTCAAGATTGGCAAGGTTGTTGATGGAGCCTTTGTCGCTTACGCCGTTGATAGTCTCAGTGACTTTGTTGAGTTTCAACTCCCTGTTCGAATCTATGAAAATGCAACCACGTTTACCGAAAGACAAGTGACGATTCGCTTGGATGCGATTGCCACCGAGGATGGGTTTAGTTTAGAACCTTTAGGGATTGGATTTTATGTGATCATGACCGATTACACCTTTGTCGAGGCCATCGCGGAAGCAGGACGCGATTGGTGGCGAGGTGTTACATTGATCGTCGATACCGTCATTAATTTATTCCAAGGGCAAAACCTCGATCAAGTCGGAGGAATTGTTGCCATCTTTTCTACGACATCTTCCATCTTGAATAACCTTGGGTTAGGGTCTTATATTTTTATATGGGGATTGATTTCGGTCAATCTTGCGGTTTTTAATTTACTTCCATTTCCTGGTTTAGACGGTTGGCATTTATTGGTCATCACCATTGAAGGTATTTTTAAAAGAGAAATACCAAGTCACTTCAAGAATGCTATTTCGGTGATTGGTTTCTTTATTCTCATGAGCTTAATGGTGTTCTTATTAATCAAAGATATCCTCGCTTTGGTCCTGGTCCTCTAACATGCACGAGAAGATGGTTCGGTTTTTACAAAGTCTCGGGATTGACGATCCTACTGGTTTTGATCTTGCCTTTGAGGCAGTCACCAAAAATCCATTGCTTCCTCAGCAATGGGATATGGTCATCACCAAGGATACCCCATGGACTTATTCGCAGCTGGAACCATTTTTAGCGGGCATGAGCAAACTCAATTACCCAAGTCATTTCACGTTTACGTATCGCCAAGCCGCGTCCATGGAAAGTATTTTTCAACTATTCCTTGATTGGTACCAGCAACAATATCGCCAACGCTATCCCCGTATTCCTGTGATCAATGGGGATTCGATTCGCCTTGTGTATGCGGACGCCAACGCTTTTGAACAAGAAAAAACCATGTGGACCCAGTTCAACGATTTACTGATGTTTATTCATTATCCACTCTGTTTTAAACATAAAATCAATGCCAGTCAACCAAAGGTCAATCAACAAAAAGTTGATCAGTTACAAGAACAAGTTAAGGCTGTAATCGAATCCCGCCAAGAACAAGAAGATGATGATGTCTTTATTCGTGAACATGTGGAACGCATCAAAGAAGCTGAAACTCAACTTGCCTTAAGTTATGAACAAGATGTTAAACAACAAATCAACGTTGAAGCAAAAAGAAAACTAAAACAAAAGGGTGACTTTCAAGCGACCCTCATCAAAGATATCAAACTCAATAGTGGCCATGTGGAAGTTGTTGGCACCATTTATAATTTATTTCGAAGAGAGTTCAATGGGAATTTAGTGATTCGCTTTGTCTTGGCA
>DBCA01000099.1 GCA_002292805.1 Caryophanales bacterium UBA970 | reverse complement strand
AAAATGGCTCGAATATCCAAAACATCTTGTTTTCTTCTTGTAAAACTTGCTGCAATATAGTTCACGTCGTGTTCACATCCAAATTTAAAATCTGCTTCATCTTGGGCAGAAATAAACGGCATGGATAATCGAGCAAAAGGTGCATTTAATCCTTTGCGATTTTTAATGGTATGCGTATTCAATGCTTTACATACAAGTTGGTGGTTAATGCGATCTTTTTCAACGATTAAGAGTGCTAAATTACCATCATCAATTCTCAATTGATCGCCAACCTTAACATCCTCATATAAATCGGCATAGGAAACGGAAAAAATTTCCGCATTACCTAATAATGGTTTCATACTGACACGTACAACACTATCTTGTTTTATCAAGGCTGAATCATTTTCAAACATGCCCACGCGTATTTCTGGACCACGTGAATCCAGCATCACAGGAATAAAAATGCCTTTTTCTTTTTCTAAGCGACGAGCCATTTCAATTTTCTTTAGATGAGTTGGATAGTCTCCATGGGAAAAGTTGACCCGCATGACATTCATGCCAGCATCTACCAACTCTAAAAGTTTTTCATAGGTTTCTGATGCGGGGCCTATCGTCGCAACAATTTTCGTCTTTTTATCAAATCGATACATCATGTTATTTCAACCGATCAATCACATTTACGATGCTAGTATGCTTTGCTCGTTGCATGGCAAGTGCTTCGTAAATATCAAAATCCACAAGTTGTTGGCCGCGGACTCCAATACAGCGACTGGTCTTCCCTTCATTTAAACATTGCACGGCGTATTCGCCCATCCGTGAGGCAAGAATGCGATCAAAAGCAGAAGGAGAACCACCTCGTTGTATGCGTCCTAAAACTTCCGTTCTCACTTCAAAACCGGTTTCTTGTTGAATAAAACGAGCAAGTTCTTGAAGATCAAATAATTTTTCAGAAACAATCACCATTGCGTGGTTTTTACTGGTAGCTTTTTGAAATTTTAAACGTTCAATCATTTCTTGTAACGGCATAAAATTATCACCGGAAATGGTTAATTCTGCGCCACATGCCAAGCCTGCATAAATCGCCAAATCTCCTGCGCGATTACCCATGACTTCTATAATGGAGCAGCGTTGATGTGAGAAGGTCGTATCTCGCAGTTTATCGACAGCCGTAACAATCGTATTGAGACATGTATCAAATCCAATGGTGTAATCGGTGCATGCAATATCATTATCAATTGTGCCAGGTAAACCAATACAGTTGATTCCCATATCTGATAAATCTTTTGCACCACGGTACGTACCATCTCCACCAATGACGACCAAAGCATTAGTTCCGAATTTTTTAAGTTGCTTAACGCCTTCTTCGCGAATATTGGCATCGATAAATTCTGGAAGGCGAGCAGAACGAAGTATGGTTCCACCCTTATTAATGATTTGCGAAACAAAAGAGCGATCTACTTTTTCGATTTGCCCCGAGACTAATCCGCGATACCCATTATAAATGGCATACATTTGATGGCCATGACTAATGCCAGCACGAATGATTGCTCGAATAGCAGCATTCATTCCAGGTGAGTCACCACCAGAAGTAAGCACTCCAATATTTAAGGATTTCATTTGGTATCTTTCCACCAATTTAAGGCTTGCTTTGCTTTAGAACTCATCGACGTCTTAGCTTGTCTATTCGTAGAGCGTGGATCGTGTTTTTCACCGCGCGGAACGACGTGCCAACTTTTCACTTTTCCCATATTTTCAAGTAATCCTTGAACACTTGCATAGTCAAACATTTTGCAAGAAAAAATATCAAAGTACATCACGTTCTGCTTTAAGTTTACATGGATGGATAAGTGCGATTCAGCGATCATCACAATGCTCGATAAAAAAGTTGAGTTGTGATATTGATTGTATAACCCAAAAGCTCTCGTAATGGGCGTCATACCAATATCTTGAATTAAACCTTCTAAAAAACGGTTTGAGGTTTCGAGGTTAATGGGAGATTTTAATTGAATCGTTGCCATGACGTGCGGTCCAAATACAGATTTTGGATCAAACGGTTCAGATTGGTTAAGACCATTTCGATCTGCTGAAAATAATCGACTTTTTTCCATCGCGCTTGGCCAGTAACGTTGTAAAACCTTTTGGAATAACTTTGGATCAATATTAACTTGTGTACTTAAGTCAACAAAGTAGCAACCCCGTAACGGGAACGTGTGAATGGTTAAGTGGCCACCGTCTAAAAATATATAACTTGATAATCCTTCATCAAGCGGAACTAAACCATAATCATAGGGTAATAAGTATGCAGGAGAAATTGGTTTAATTTTTAAATCAAAAAGCACTAAATTAATGGTTTGATTGATAAAGTTACTATCCCCAAGTGGAATCGTTGCTTTTACGCCATAACCATCGAACATTAAGTGGGTCATTCAATAGATTCTCTTTTCATTCATAATGCTATCAAAATTGGGGTACTTAAGCAATCAAACCTTAATGCAAATAAACATACATTTCTTTTCATTTTAATCGGTTATAATTTATAATAACCTTCTATGAAAATCATTAACACCCAAGATTTCATTCAAATTCGGCTTGAAAGCACCATATCCTCATTGGATGTAGAGTTTTTAGTAGAATTCTACGGACCCATTGTTGGCACCGATGCGGTGGGTTTGTATTTGGGATTAAAACAACAAGACGCTTTATTAGAAGGAAATTTTATTGATTTGGCCACAGAGTTAACGTATTTACAAACCACCCCGCAAGCATTTCATCAAGCTAGACTTTATTTAGAAGCCGTCGGTTTACTTAGAACGTATCAACAAACCTCCCAAAAAACTCAACAATTTACCTTCTCTTTATACACACCAAAAAACCCACAAGCATTCATGGATGACCCAATCCTGAAGGGGTTATTAATTCAACGAGCTGGATCAACTTATCTCCAACGTTTATCAACTAAATATGTCTTGCCCTCCATCGACCCTCAAGCAAAAGAAGTATCCGTTTCCTTTGGTGAAGTCTTTCACCCCGATTTAAATCACCCAGCGTTTATGAACCAATCCAATCCTCAATACAAAGGCAAATCATTAGCAGAAATTCGTCAACCTTTTGATTCAATACGATTTGCAGAACAATTAAAAGCACAGTTTTCAATCGACATCAAAAAATTAAACGCCGATGATATGACGCAAATCATTGCCATCGCTACCCTCACGGGTCTTGATGAACTTGCAGCGGCAGACATCGTCGGTACCAATCTTGATATGAATCACCGTCTACTCATGGATAAAGTCATGCAGGCCGCTCGCCAAGAAAAGCGTTTACCTTTCGTCAGACAACGGCAACAACAAAAAGTACAATTGCAAGAAACCTCATCGCAAACGATCGCCATTAATCAAATGGAAATGTTAACCCCAATGGCTTTCTTAAGCATGAAACAACAAGGTGCAGAAGTTTCTCCTGCAGATTTTAGTTTGCTGTTACGCTTACAAACCCAATATGCTTTACCAAATCCTGTCATTAATGCCTTGATCCACCATGTTCTCACGACTCAAAATAATGTCCTTAGTTCTCGCTATGTAGAAAAACTAGCGGGAAGTGTCAAACGAGAAAATCTTCAACATGCGGTTGACACCATGGATTATTTTTATCAAATCAACCAACCAAGAACTGCAAAAACGTATCCTGGAAAAAAAGAAGAAGTCACCCCGATTGCCGATGTTATTTCCTCTCCATTACCGAAAGAAAATGAACAAGTTGATGATCAAGAATTGGATACATTAGAGTCCAACATGAAGGGTTTAAAATGAAACCAATAAATCCCAAAGCACTCATCGATGATGACTTTGAAGATGCCATTGAACAAGCACTTCAAACGTTAAAAGCTTCACCTTTGATGGCAAAGACCATCAAGCGTTTGCAATTAAAAGAACATGAAATTAGGGAACATTTAGCGACGTTTATTAAACTTGAAGAAGATGAACAAGCGGTTCATCAATGTCAATTGGCAGGTCAATGTTTAAAACCACAAGGCCACTATGTGTTGCAAGTTCAACGTAATGCCGTGGGTCATCTTGAGCGGCAATTTCAACCTTGCCCGATGCTTGCAGACCAATTAAAAGTTTCGCAATATTTGATCTATGATGACTTTAATTCTCTTTGGAAAGATTCGAAATTATTTGAATCTCTAAAACAACGTGAAGGGCAAAAATCGCTTTATGTTTACCTCATGAAAGTTTTGCAAAAACAAACCAAAGATGGCCTTGCCCTCATTGGTCCACATCAATCTGGGAAATCGTATGGGTTAGGCATCTTTGCTTATCGATATGCATTGAATGAATTGGGAACGATTGGAGTTCTTGATTTTGCCTCGCAATCTTCAAGATTAACCAATCTAAAACGGTCTGATTCAACTGCCTTTCAACGTGAATTAGAACGTCTACAAAATCTCTCCATCATGATCCTTGATGGCCTAGGTAGTCATCCCATCACCGAGGACATGTTGACTGACTTTCTAATTCCGGTTTTTCTTGCTAGACAAAAACCTACGTTAATCACCATGGTGACAAGCACAGTTGAGATTGCTCAATTGGATGGATTGTTTAAAGGTTATAAAGATAAACGCATGCTCATGACGGAATGGTTAAATCTTGTCAAGTTATTAACCAAACCGATTTATTTTCCCGCGATGATGCCGCTATAAATATTTTATAAAAGGTGATAAGGCTTGCTTTGCTTGTTGTTGCCAAGTTGCTAAGCTACCGTCATTGGTAAGACGAACATCAAGATAAGATTGAAAGTCATGATAATGATTTCGCTCATTTAAAATCCATAATAGTTCAGCCAGTTCACCAACCCGTTGTTGCAATCGACGTTTTTGTTTCGATGCGTCCATGTCCACCCCAATGATCACATCACAGTAAGCATCAAGATGACCTTGAAATAACAAAGGCACTTCAAGCATTACCGCCTTGGATTTTGTTTTCATCAGCTCATGAAGGATGATCGATTTAACCAGAGGAAATAACCATTGAATTAATTTTTGATAACCCTTTGGCTGCTCAATCATCGCTTTTAATAATTGGCGACGGTCAGTCTTTTTATCAATCACAGCAAAGGGAAATAAGCTTTTGATAAATGAGATGGCTGGTTTGGTTTGATACACACGGTGAACGATTTGATCGGCATCGATGAAGTGAAAACCTAGCGATGCACCGACACTGACCAAGGTTGATTTTCCAGTGGCAATGGTACCCGTGACACCTATGACAAAGGGTAAATCGGGATGATGTTGGCAACGTGGACAGTAATGAGTTCCCCGTCCAGCCACAGTGATTTTATCAAGACGATGGTGGCAGCGATGGCAAGGTTCACCCTCGCGACCATAGGCTTGAATGTTTAAGGTGAATTCGCCATCAATGGGACTACCTGATCGATAAGAGCGAATCCGACTTCCACCAGACGCAATCGCAGCCTTCAAGATTTTTTCACTGTGAAGCAAAATCGATTTGGTTTCTTCTAAGGTCAATTGAGTTCCTTTTTTAAGAGGGTGAATCTTTGATGCATAAAGGACTTCATCCGCATAGATATTACCTAGACCTAAAAGAATGGTTTGATCAAGAAGGATACTTTTAATCGGACGACGAGAAGCATTGAATTTAGTCAAGATTGGTAAAGGATCTAACGTTGTTAATGGTTCTTTGCCTAAGTTTTTTAATGATGGTAAATCTAGATATGTTTTGGCAGTTGCTAGGGTGAACGTGCCAAATTTACGCATGTCATCATAGACCAGTCTTCTTCCATCTTTTAATTGAAAAATAAGATGGGCAAATCGAGTCAATGGATCCAGGGGATTTTTAAGTTCAATGAACTTACCTTCCATTCGTAAATGGGAGACCACCACCGATTGATTGGAAAAGAAGAAGATAATGAATTTACCAATGCGTTCGATGTTTGTAAAGGTTTGTCCTTTGAGTTTTTGTTCAAAGATGGATGGGGATGGATGAATCATTTTTGTATAACGAAATGTCATCGATTCAATGGTCGATCCAATCAGGATTGTCCTTAAGGTTCTGACAACAGTTTCTACTTCTGGTAATTCTGGCATAGGTTACTTTAAATCATACCAAGTTTCGGCATAATGGCCCTCAACTTGAAGGGGGACGCGAAGAGGAAGGGCATGCTCCATGATCGATTGGATCAGTGGCATCACCTTCGTGATTTCATCTTTTGGGGTTTTAAAAATCAATTCATCGTGGATGGTTAAAATCAACTGGGTTTTCATGTGGTTGGCTGTTAACGCATGATCCACTTGAATCATGGCTAACTTCATTAAATCAGCAGCCGTGCCTTGGATGGGCGCATTCATCGCCGCACGTTTGGCAAACTCTCGCGCTTGAAAATTACTGCCACCAATGTCTCTTAAGTATCGCCGTCTGCCTAACATCGTGGAGACAAATTTTTGTTCTTGTAACGAGGTGATTAAGTTTTGCATATACGTTCTTAATTCCGGATAGGCTTGGTAAAACGCTTCAATCAATCCATTCGCTTCCCCTGGACTAATCCCAAGTTGTTCTGATAAGCCCCAAGAAGAAATCCCGTAGATGATGCCAAAATTCACTGCTTTTGCTTGACGCCGCATCAACGCGGTCACTTCACCACCTTGCGCAAATAACCGTTGGGCGGTTAAGGTGTGAATATCGACATGGTTTTGAAACGCTTCGATCAACGGCTTACATTCAGCAAGTTCTGCTAAAATTCTTAATTCGATTTGTGAGTAATCAAAAGACAACCAAACATAATGCTGATCAGGATAATAAAATGCTTTTCGAATGAGTTTTGTTTCTTCATCCTTGACAGCAATGTTTTGAATGTTTGGATCAAAGGAGGATAGTCGACCTGTGGTGGTTTGTGCTTGTTGGTAAATAGGGTGTAACTTTCCATCCGGATATGCCAACGCAGGAAGGGCTTTGACATAGGTAGATTGAAGTTTTGAATATTTTCGATAATCCAAAATCGACGCGATGGAAGGATGAAGTGGCATCAATTGTCTTAACACCTCAGCATTGGTTGAACCCTTTTTTGGATTAGGTAAATGAAGTTGTTGAAATAGAATTTCACTTAATTGTTTCGGGCTATCGATATTAAAAGTTTGACCAACAGTTTGATGAATCAAGACTTGTAAATCATTCAGTTTCTTTTCCAAAGATACTTCCATGTCTTTTAAATAAATCTTATCTATTGGGATGCCTTCAATTTCCATCTTTGCTAAGACAGGGATGAGTGGAAATTCAATCTCAAAAATAATTTTTTCAAGTTGTTTTTCTTTTAAAGACACCATGAGTTTTTCTTTCATGGTGAATAAATAATCAACCACTTGAATGGCTTGTTCAACAAGATCGATGGGCAAGGTCATCCCTGCTTGTTGAAACACTTGGTTTCGATTTAATGATGGGGTTTCATCAATGACATACGTGGCTAACATACAGTCAAAGAAAGGGCCTTTCAATGAAAAATGGTAACGATGGCATAAGACCATCAGTTGTTTATAATCATAGACAATTTTTTCAATCGATGGTGATCCTAGTAATTGAGAAAAAGAAGCGTCCGATTGGCTGTCTTTTAAGGAAATATAATAATTCTTATCTCCGATACGTAACGTCCAGCCTTGAAGATCGACTTGAAAGTAATTGCCTTCCGCGAGGACTGGTACCATCGCTATCGCATCGACGCTTAACGCTGGTAATGATGTAACGGTTTCAAAGGTGGTGGTGACTGGACTTGCTGACTGCTTGAATAAAAACCTACCTTGTAAGGATTTCATTTCATAGGTTTGCGCGAATGTTTGGAAGATGGTTTCATCAATGCCTTGATATCGTGTTGCTTCTAAGTCAAAAGGTAACGCCATATCACTTTGAATGATGGCAAGTTTCTTTGATAAAATTCCTTCGGCTTGATGAGTGATTAGATTTTCTGCGGTTTTTCCCTTTAAGGTTGGAGCAGCCAATAACACTTGTTCAAAGGTATGAAATTGTTGCAGTAACTTCACCGCTGTCTTTTCGCCAATGCCAGGAATACCTGGAAGGTTATCGCTAGCATCGCCCACTAATCCTTTGTAATCTGGGACTTGTTCTGGGGTAATCCCGTATTCTGCTATGACACGTTCTCTTGTCATTGCTACCGTTTCACTGACGCCTTTTCGAATGAGTTGCACGGTTAGATGGGGTTGAACGAGTTGAAGAAAATCACGATCAGACGTGTAAATATCAACTTCCATGCCAGCTTTGATACCAAGGATGGCGGCGGTCCCAGCGACATCATCGCCTTCAAAACCATCTTGTTCAAAAGTATAAAGATTAAGGGCTTTTAAAAGTTCACGAGCAATTGGAAATTGTTTGATTAAATCTTCAGGCACAGGTTTACGATGAGCTTTGTAAGTTTCTAATGCTTCATGGCGAAAGGTTTTTTGACCAGTATCAAAGGCCACCAAAATATAAGTATGTTCCGGGACTGGAAACAAGATTTTTTGTAACATGTTAGCGAACACATACACGGCACTGGTAGGAATGCCTGAGGCCGTGGTTAAATTCGCACCACTGTAAGCTGATGCATAATAGGCACGAAATAATAACGCATTGCCATCAATGATTTTAAATTTTTTCATGATTTCATCAAGCGAATTTGATCGACAAGAAAGTTATCATTTTTTTCTAAGTCTTGAGTGCCTGTTACCACAACCAATTGTCCACGTTCAAGTTCGGCACCAAAACGTTCATACAATTTTGGAAACAAGATAAGCTCAAGTTTGTCGGTTTCATCGTAGATGGTAACAAACGCCATGGTTTGACCAGCTTTTGTTTTGACCACCCGTATCGTCCGAATTAAACCACCCGTGGTCACCACTTGATTGGTTCGTTTACTTTCTTGAATGGTAGGAATCACCGGTCCGTTTTTGGGTTGACGATAATTTCCTAATACGGATTGCGATAAAATCATCCCCGTGACATCAAGTTCTTTTTCTAAGTTTTCAAATGGTTTATCTTCAGCCTCGACCATCGGAATTTTGGGTAACGATGTGGGTGGTAATAAGCCGGTTTGTTCATCCAAAAAAGTTGATTGAATCGCAGCATTCTTCATGGCATTTTGTAGACTTGCTCTTAACGTCGCTCTTGGTAAACCAAAGACATCATAAGCGCCAGCATCAATAAAACTCGAATGATGTTGAAGGGTTAAATCAAGAGGATACAATCTTGTGACACAATCAAAAAAATCAGCAAAGGGTCCTTGAAGACGAACTTTTTGAATGCGAAGCACCAATTCAGGATGAATCCCTTTTAACAATGTCAGAGGGGCAATCAGTTGATGATCTTGAATACTAAATTGAATGGATGGGGTTTGAATATTTGGTGGCATCAGTTTAATTTTTAAGGTTCGTAATTCATCCATATAACCCATTAATTTTGTATCCGACGTCCCAGCAGAAGAGTTCAAAATCGAAGCATAAAATGCATGCGGGTGATACGTTTTTAAATAAGCCATTTGATACGTTAACGTTGCATAAGCGACGGAATGAGATTTGTTAAATCCATAATCAGCAAACTTTAAAATGTGATTATAAACACTCAATGCATGATCCGATTTATACCCTTTACTCACTGCGCCATCCAAAAAGGACTGTTTTAAAGCAAGCATGGTTTCATTATCTTTTTTAGAAATAGCTCGCCGGAAATCATCTGCTTTTGCCAAGGAAAAACCAGCCATGGTTTGGGCAATTTGCATGATTTGTTCTTGGTAAATAATGATACCAAATGTCGGATTAAGAATTGGCTTGAGTTGATTATCTAAATACGTGACAGGTTCTAACCCTTGTTTTCGCCTTGCATAACTTTCAATGTTATCCATGGGTCCTGGGCGATATAGGGCAATCAAAATTACTAGATCACTAGAGCGATCAATTTGAATTGTTTTCATCGCTCGTTTCATGCCATCGGATTCAAGTTGAAATAAACCCATGTTTAGACCAGTTCTTAATAATTGAAACACTTGGTTATCTTCCATAGGAATGGTTTTTAAGTCAAGATGGATGCCTTGATGGTTTAATTGGTTTAAGCACGTTTCAATGATCGTTAAGTTTCTCAGTCCAAGGATGTCTATTTTTAAAAATCCTTGAGCTTCCAAATGATTCATTTCATATTGAGTAATGACTTTGGGTCCTTGTTTGATCAACGGTAAGGATTGGTGAAGTGGGGTTTCATTGAGAATGATGCCAGCAGCATGCATGCCAGATTCACGGATAAAACCTTCAATTTTATGAGCGAGTTTAACAATCTCGGCGCATTCAGGATCTTCATCAAAATGTTTTTGAAAGGCCGGAAGTTTTTTATAAGAACTTCGTAAATCTAGTTTTCCATCACCTAAAGCTTTGCTTAATAATTCAATTGAGGTATTTGAAAATTTGTATACTCGACCAATATCTCGAATCGCTTGTTTGGCCTGAATGGTTTGATAAGTAATGATATGACTAACGCGATCATCTCCATATTTTTTTCGGATGTACTCAATGATTTTTTCTCGATCTTTATCGGCAAAATCCGTATCAATATCTGGCATGGTTTTACGTGAAGGATTTAAGAAACGTTCAAACAAAAGTTGATGAGGTAAAGGATCAATGTCAGTAATGCCTAATGCGTAAGCGACCAAACTACCAGGAGCAGATCCTCTTCCAGGTCCAACCATGATACGTTGTTGTTTTGCATACTGAATAAAATCGGCAACGATTAAGAAGTAATCTGCAAACCCTAACTGCTCAATCATCGTTAACTCGTAGTCTAATCTTTCTAGATAAGCCATTTGTGTAAAATCGATCGGTCGGCTTTGTAAACCTTCAATGGATTTTTCCCTTAGTAAGTCTTGACTTGATGTTCCTGATTGGAAACTTAACAATTGCCCGCGTTTGACAAAAAAATTAAACCGACATCCATTCGCAATGTTTGCTGTTTCAATGATTTCTTCTGGAAGATAACGTTGTTGAATTTCTTCAAGGGTAGGTAAATATTGCCCACCTAGTTTTTCCTTGATGGTTAAGGTTTCCCCACGATGAATGGCTTGAAGAATATCAAGAATAATCGCGTCATTTGGTTTGCCATATCGAATATGAGGAAAGGCAACCGTCGGATAGGAATATTTCTTGGCAAATTCTCGATATAATTGGATGGGTTTTTCATCGCTATCTGGATAGTTTTCAATCCCAACATAGGTCAATGCTATCCCAGACAAATGCGTGTTAAGGTATAAGGCAATTTGATCAAAAGGTTCTTTAAAGATTGAACTTTGTAAAGGTGAGATGACGGCAATAATGTTCTTGTTTTTCGCTTGGAAACGGTGATTGCTAATGAGACCTTCTTGAGCGATGTGACTTAATTGAATGAGTTCACGGTACCCAAGTTCATTGACAGCAAAAAAGGTGACCAACATTTTCGGATAAACAATATCGATACCGATAATCGATTGAATTTGATGTTTTTTGGTTAAAGTTGCGAATTCAGGAACACCGAATAAGACTTGATGATCGGCTAAGCCGACAGTTGAATAACCTTTTTCTTTGATTGCGGAAATAAGGCGGTCCATG
>DBCA01000080.1 GCA_002292805.1 Caryophanales bacterium UBA970 | reverse complement strand
CGTACATTATAACGTACGCTAATTGAAAATCAATCAGTACTTATCAATAGCGAGACTCATTATTTATAAGTATCATACATAAATAGACTCCAATGACTAAGTGAAGTAGTAAAAATAAATGCTTTATAATAGGTAATTAAATAGGTATAATAATACCTATTATATGGTATGATGAAACCACAATGGAGGAGCAGCCTATGATGATCTCAACAAACAAAATTGTTAGTATTACAGAAGCCAATCAAAATTTTAGTAAGGTAGCCAATCACGCGACGAAATTTGGTGATGCAGTCATATTTAAAAGAAATAAACCTGTCTTTATCCTTTTAGATATACAAACGATGGGGCCAAACTTTATCAAAGAATACGAAAAACTTAAGTTCAAATATCTTTCCGAAAACTTACTCAAAGAATACGCGGATGCATATAAAGAATTGGCGAAATGATTTTTACTTTCGAGATGGTCGTCGCAGTTCATGAACGATTAATTGAAACCAGTGGTGGAGAACAAGGCATTAAAGATGTGACCCTGATTGATTCGGCGATAAGCTCAATCTATCAAACGTTTGATGGAAAAGAACTGTACCCCTCTGTGATTGAAAAAGCAGCAAGATTATGCTTTGCCTTAAATAGAAATCATGCTTTTATTGACGGTAACAAAAGAATATCGATGCATATGCTTGGGTTATTTTTAAGGTTTCATGAAATTGATTATGCACCTTCGATCGTCGAAGTTGTGAGGGTTGGATTATCCCTTGCCAACAATTCGATGACCTATGATGATCTTTTGATTTGGTTAAACAAAGTAACTCAGTAATTTATCCGTGTCGGAACTAAATCGCTTGTTTGGAATAATTTATTTTGATTATTAAACACACGGATTGAGTATCTTTGTTATTAAGATCGATTAATCGAATCATTTAAAGGTGATTGTGAATCAATGGATTGTTAATTTAAAAAAAAGAACTAACAATAAATTAATGTAAGTATTTAGTCCTCTTTGTTTTTTCGATTTACATGCTTTTTTAATAACATATAAAGTGAGGTTCATTATGAAAAAACAATTATTGGGGATACTATCGATTGCTTTAATCTCAACCATTTTGTTGGAAGGACCATCAAGTCTTTCTGTTCAAGCGAGTACAAAAACACCACTTGTTTTTGGATCGGCAATGTCTACTTTAGCAAATATGGATGATTTCGTTTCAAGCGGTTATTTTAGCCAAGCGGATTCTAATTTTAAATATGCAACTGCTCCGGATTTGGCGACTTGGCAAGGAAATCAAACGATGCATTTGATGCCAGCGGGACATCAGATCAAACATAACTCACTATTTTTAAAAAATAAGGTTGATATCTCTCGTTCAGAACGCAAGGGTATTTCTACTTTTTTTGAGTTTTCTCTTCATAAAGGAGTGTATCAATGGGCTGGAGATGGGTTCTCTTTTGTTTTAGCTAGAGATGATTTCAGAGTGAAAGAAAGAGCAGGGTATGCAACAGGTTCGATTAATAACAGTGTTGCTATTCGCTTTTCAACCTGGAGACCAAACCCAATCAACTCCACTGGATTACAAGTTTCGGTGGCGAAGAATGGCAATACCACGGATGCTGCATTAATTGGTGATTATCAAAACATCGATGTTGACTTGGGTACGATTTCTCCTGGGGTTGTAAACTATGGATTACTACGTATTTACAAGATGTGGATTGATTTGGATGCTGATACTGGTAATTTAGAGATTCGTGTTCGATTTGATAACTCTTATGTTCGCCCAACTCAACCAACCGTGTCTTATTCAAATATCTCGATGGCCGATCTAACCGACCAATTCTATGCGGGGATTACCGTCAGTAGTGGTGGGTTAACGCTTGGTTTATTCTTAAATCATATGTATGCTGCCAATCAATATTTACCCGGTGGCATTGACATGACAGACCTTAGTCAATATATCGTTGATAAGACTGCCCCAACGGCACCTGCCGTTACTCCCTTAAGAACGGAAACAGGATACACATTAAGTCCGACAAGTACGGATAATGCCGGTGGCAATATCTTTTATGAATACAAAATGGATGATGCAGCGTATGCACCAGCAACCCTGGACACAGAAGTTCCTTTTGGTACAAGGCAAGTTCTCGTTCGGGCATTTGACTCAATAAGCAATACATCCACGATTACGACCGTTAATTTTCTTAAAGTGAGGTATCTTGATCCATTAGGAGAAACCTTAGAAGAACTATGGTATCCAACCTCGGATCCATTAGCACTATTAACGCCAACCAGAACGGGTTACACCTTTGGTGGTTGGTATAGCGAAGATACATTCGAAAATGAAGTCACCCAATTAAGTACAAGTGCAGATTCGACTCTATTTCCAAAATGGACTGCCGATCCTTACACCATTCAATTTGAAACCAATGGTGGAAGCGTCATCGATGATCTAACCCAAGGGTTTGAAACCACGGTCAATGCCCCAAGCAATCCAACCAAATTAGGTCATACCTTTGATGGTTGGTTTAGTGATGAATCCTTGACCACGCCATATACCTTCACCACGATGCCAATGAATGATGTCACGCTTTATGCAAAGTGGTTAGTCAATGCCTATTCGCTTCGTTATGAAACCTTCGGTGGGAATGTCATCAATGACACCCAATTCTCCTTTGGTACCCAGGTGACGACGATTCCGACCCCAGTCAAAGACCATGCCTTCTTTGATGGCTGGTATCTTGATAGCGAATTGACTCAACCTTTTGCTGCCTTTGCCATGCCAGCAGAAGATGTCACTCTCTATGCAGCTTGGGTTGATGCGACCCCAGTAGAAAATTTAATTGCGATGGTAGAAGCATGGCCAGATCCTTTGAATTTAACGTATGCTCAAAGTTTATTGGATGCCAAAGCTTTGCTTGCCTCACTAACCACCAAACAAGGCACTTACGTCCCTGAAGACATTCGCCAAACGATTGAACGCGCAGAAATTCGTATCCACAATCTCACTGTGGTTGCCAACACGGAAGCACTTTTTAATCCCTTACCCAATCCAGTGACTTTAGAAGACGCTGAACTCGTAGCCACCTTGAGAGAACAATACAACGCCTTAAATCAAGATCAAAAATCTCTATTTGATTCAGCTTTACTCCAACGGCTTGTCGTTGCTGAAACTAGAATCGTGGATTTGAACGCGGTCGTCTCCGTGGCAGAACAATTTATATTTAATGATCCCATCACGTTGGCGGATGAAGATGATGTGATTGCTATTCGTGAAGCCTATGAAGGATTAACCAATGCTCAAAAAGCTTTGTTTGATGAAGAATTAATCACCGAACTTGAAAGGGTTGAAGCAATCCTTCGGAATTTAAGAATCGTCCAAACTGTCATTGATCAGATTAATGATCTCTCCGTCAACAACATGGATGACGTTGGTCGGGTTGGCCAAGCTCGTGGCGCTTATGATAACTTAACCCCAGAACAACAAGCAATGATTGACGAAGTCGTTGTTGCCTTGTTAGCGCAACGCGAAACAGAAGCAACCGCGTTTGTAGATATGGTCAATTATCGCGGCACATCTTTCTCGATTCTTGTCTTCCATTTACTTGCAGGTGCAGGCATCGCCGTTGCCTTTTACCTTAAGAAAAAGAAAGCCGAGGCCAAAGCATGATTATCGTTAAGATCCTATTAATTCTAATTTGGATTGCTGGTGCCGTTGTCTTATTTATTGCTCTACCTAAAAACCAAACTATTTTAGATACGAAGCTGAAAGTGGAACCTTTTAAGAAACCAAAGGACCAGAATTTAAATAAAGTTGCAGTCGTTGAAACCACGGTGGTTCCTTCTTCAGTCATCGTTGAAGAAGAAAAAGAAACTGAAAAAGAAGAGGAAGTTGATTTTGCAGATGTAGAAATCTTTTCCAAATCCTTGAATGTCCGACAAGGTTTTTATCCTTCACTCACCCCAAGTCAAAAACAATTGTTTGATGAGTTTTATGTTCTTGACCATCCTTCGCATATGGTCAAAACACTTCAGTTTAATCCAGATGGAGATAACCAATTATTCTTTAAGTTTGTTTTTAATTCCTTGTATGCCTATCGTAAACTCATGAGCTTGGAATTATTAAAAGTATTAACAGATGAAATGCTTTATTTATCAGAAGGCAATTCACAAACCCAAACCATTCTTTATGAAATTGCAACGCGTACAGCATATTTCCGAAGAAAAGACCCTGCTTTCTTAGCGTATGCTCACACCTTAGCTGAACTGGACGTTAACCTGAATCGCAGTACGCTAAAGCGAAAAGATCAGTATGTTTATTCCTACACACGTTTAGCCATTATCTTAGAAAAGAAAAAACTCTTTAAAGAAGCATTGGAGATTGTAGATGAAGCACTTCAACTTAACTTGAATGATAAAACTGTTCAAGGTTATCAAGGCAGAAAAACCCGCATCTTAGAAAAAATGAGGAAAGCAAAATGAAGCTTTTAAACATCTTACGAATCGTTTGGATTGTGTTCTTCGTGGTCATTATCGTCATTATCGTCGCTTTATAACCATTTAAGTAAATTATTTTTTTAAATCATTGATATGAAGAAATTATATTACTTTTAATTATAATCTTTCTTTCTTAACATATGGAGCTCCAATCTCTAAGTTCTAATCAAAAAAAGCATCAAAACAAGACATCAAGGTACATATTCAAAAGCATTATTATCCATTGAATTTTACGTTAGATCAAATTCGACCGACCTATACTTTTGATGTCACCGCTCAAGGAAGTACCCCCCAAGCGATAGTGGCGTTTTTAGAATCAAATGGTTTTGAAGATGCCATTCGTAACGCCATTTCTATCGGCGGAGATTCCGATACGATTGCCGCGATGACTGGTTCAATTGCCGAAGCATTTTATGGGATTCCTAAAGAGATAGAAACCAAGGCTTTATCCTATCTTACCGACGATTTAAAGGCGATCGTTAGGTTGTTTAAGCAACAGTATCCACGTTCATAGGTCAAGGTTGAATCGATATCACCGTCACTAAGCGTTATTTGGGACCAACAAGGACTGCTTTTTCATCAAGAAGATCTATCCATTCAATTTATTACCTAATGATGAAGATTTCTAGTATGATGGAAGAAAGGAGTCCAAAAATGGATAACAAAAACTTAGTCCGATTCTTGCTCACATTCTTCTTGGGATTTATTGGTAGCATTATCATTAATCACTCAAGCTTAAAACCAGAAGGTTTTAAGAGCAGAACCCTCGCCTATATTTTTCTCACCATGCTTACGTTTGGAATTTATGGTTTAGTTGCATCGATCTTAAACTTAACCTTTGATCCAAAAAAAGCTTCCAACATCGGCTACGTCAAAGAATAACTTATTCATGAACCACATCGGTTCATGAGTTGATTATCTTCATTAAACCAAATCATTAAATGATTTGGTTTTTTTTATTTGACCAAGGACTTAACCTACCTTTCATGCTCAATAGTTGCATTCACCAATAAAATCAATACCTAAATCGTATTACTTATAACACCTATTGGTCAGTGGGTGTTGATGTTGTTGAGATAAAGAAGAGGGGATTTGTAATAAAGTAAAGTTAATGAAACCCATCAATACTTTACTTCTTGACATCCAACAAGGGAATCAAGCATCACTCAAAACCCTCTATGACACAACGAGATTTGCAGTTTTTGCCTCCATCATTCCCTATTTGTATGATCAACAACTCGCGGAAGATGTGATGCAAGATACTTATCTCAAGGTGCTAGACCGAATTGCTTCCTATCGATCGAATGATAATGGGATGAATTGGCTTCTGACCATCGCCAAGCATACGGCCTTTGATCTCATCAAACACCGTAAGCATGAATCGCAAGTCGATCGTGAGGTGTTAGAAGAGACCATGCCAAGCGATCGTGATGTTTATGATCTAGCGTCCCCCATCATCCGATCGGCAAAAAAGGTATTAGATAAGGATGAGCAAACGATTCTGTTCTTATACGCGCTTGGGGAATACAAGCATCGAGAAATAGCTATGATGCTAAACATCCCCATTGGCACCGTGTTGTGGAAGTATCAAGCCGCAATCCAAAAAATGAAAGAGGTCTTAAAACCATGAAAGAAAAAAACATTCTCAAGTCGATCAAAAAAGCCGTGGTGAAAGCCACACCGACACATTTACCATTTCTTAAAAAAGAAATCGTCCAACCACGTCGACCAAGGTTGTGGCAAGTCATTCCTGTTGCGACGTTGGCGGCAAGTGCCGTGGTGATTGCTATTGTCAGTTCAACAGCAACGCCATCAGAGGTGAATAACAGCAGCTCAACAGCAACGTCATCAGAAGTGAATAACAGCAGTCCAAATGTTCGGCGTCCGGTCTCGGAAATGATGGCAGAACTTGCCGACAATAGTTATACCTTACGCTATGTCTTTGATGACGTAACTCTGTACACCTACGAAGTGGCAGAACCCCTAATCAAAATCACCTTTCCAGACTCGAATACGGGCGGTGATTCCAGCCAATACTTGGATGTAACCGACGCAAATTCGCCCTATATCTATCAACAAATCGATGGAGAAACTTGGTATGTTTCTGGCACCCAACCTTATGAATTACTAAGTTTAATCTCTCCCCTCAGCTTTATTGATCCTTCTGCGGTTGAAGATGAATGGTTCATCTGGAATGAAACCATGGAAGGCTATGATTTGAATCCAACGTATTTACCTAATTTATTTGAAAACTCACCTTTACAAGGTGTGGAAGATGTTGAGGTATGGATGACATTTGAAGGGGAGATTGTTTTATCCTTCGGTGGCCGTATGCATGAAGACAGTCAACAACACGCCTCCTTGCAATTGGTCTATGGCAACTTTGGTACCACCACGGTGACCTTACCAAGCAATGCCATTGATTTTCGATCTGTTGCCATCAATGAACTCTTGAATGGCTCGACCAACCACCGTTATCAATATTATTTCACCCCCATCTCCGATGAACCCAACGCTTTACCTTTTACCTATCAATTGGGTGAACGAGACGGCGATACCTTTAAACAAACTCATTTTCACTATGACGCCAGTTACACAAGTGCGGTTGTCGACACTTATTTCACAATCAGCAACGGTCAATACATCAAAGTTGTCAGTGACGACCTTGGCTATCGTGAACTATTTCTTGATGAATCTTCTTATCAACTCGCCCTTGAAAACTTTTATCCTATCAATCTGTTGGAGATTGAAGAATCTTGGCTTGATATTGACAATGAAACATTGCTAGAAAACTTTGGCACAAGAGGATACCCCATCTTACCGGATTACCTCGACCGCATCTTGAATCTAAACGTTGAAGGAACGATTGAAAACGTAGTAGCCCATGTTTCCTTGTCACAAAATTATTGGCAAGGGGGAACGGTGACATTGTATGCCACCCTCACGATCGATGGGATTGATTATCAACTAATCTTCCAAGTGACATCCTTCGATCAAGTGCAAGGCATCTTCATGCCTTATTCCACTGGCATTCGCACAACCCTCGCGGATACACTTGCCCTCGCGGTTGGTACCTCTTCATATTCCGTTGAACAACTGACCATCAACGACGATGGAAGCTCTTATCCTGCAGATGATGCTTATTTTTTGGTTCGATCAGGGCAAGATTACCAACGTTATCGAGTCAATGCTCAAGGGTTTTTAGATTTGGAGTATTTTGGCCAACAAGGCGGTGAGTATTTCTCTTTCAGTTATGTTTATAACGCCGGTGATTATGTCAGAGAAACCATTGATCAAGCAACCTACGAAGCCAATGTGGTAGACACGGAATGGATCAAATTAGAAAATATTCAACCAGACGATTACCAATCAAATCCAGAAATGCCTGGAGAATACACCTTATCCACATCATCCTTTGAACTTATCTTCGCTGACACATTCCTTGATCAATACACCATCACCGAAGCGGTCATCTCCTACACCAATCTCTATGAAGCTTCAACCATGATTGTCTTTTCTTTCACTGGTACTGATCGCATCACCGGAGAAACCGTTCAATTCGAATCTCGATATTCCTTGATTGGTGAAAGCGTCATTTATTTTCCTACCCCAATTGAAGAAGAAAACCCAACCGATATCTATGATTTAGCAATGACGATTGATAGCTTCAATCAACGTTACTCCGATGGGGTCGAAAGCTTTATTGGTACCCTCTATGCCTTTAATAACCAGGGCGAATTAACCCTTTATGATGTGTTCTCTTTACAAGATGATGAAGCACTTACCATCAACCGCTTGGATGGAGAATATACTCAAATCGTTCGTGATGGAGAAACCTTTATCCAAACGCAAGGCAATCTTGTTTCAAACGAAACTGTCGACACCTCAGTGAATGCAGCAACCTTTGAAGAAGCTAGCGATCAATTATCATTCGTTAATTTCTCTGCCTTCAATGAAACCAATCTCATTTCCTTGAGTGCAACTGGCCATGACGGCATTTATCAAGTCAATCTAGAAAACTTTGATGCCCTCTTTAATTTACCTTTAAGTGAAACCATGGACGTTACTGACGCATATGTTGAAATTACAGAAAATTATGTATACATATCTGTGTATGGAGTTGATCTAGAAACCGGTCAAAACTTCACCATGTATTTAGTTTTAGAATCATTGAATCTTGACGTTGATTTATTGAGTTACCTTAAATAATTTCTCAATCATCCATCCAATACTTGATCAACCTCTATCTTAAAAGGGATCAATGGATAGCCAATCCTTTAATCTAATTTTTCATCAAAATAATAGAATGTCTAGTGGAAACTATTCATCAAATATATTTCGATTATAATCGAAATAGGTGTTGAAATATAATTTAGTTTCGACTATAATCGAAATATGATTACTCGCATTCATTACCTAAATCAAATTAAACATTATCAAAATAAACCCTTCATTAAGGTTTTAACTGGATTACGTCGTGTTGGTAAATCCGTAATCATTGATCAACTCATTGAAGACCTCATCAAACAAGGTATCAAAAAAGATCACATTCTCAAACTCAACTTTGAACTACCGAATACGTTTCAACTTGATGACTATCAACAGGTGACCGATCATGTGCTGACTTGGGCAAAATCAAAAACCAAACCCCTCTATCTCTTTTTCGATGAGATTGGTCGCGTTAAGCAATGGGAAAAAGCAATTAATGGATTTCATAGTCTCACCAAGTTTGACATTTATATCACCGGGTCAAATGCAGACCTACTTTCTTCTGACCTTGCCTCTTTTTTAGCAGGTCGATACGTTGAATTTGAAGTATACCCTTTCTCCTATCAAGAATTCTTGTTAGCCTTTCCTAAGGCATCGTTTCATGATTACCTTACCTTTGGTGGGATGCCAACCATCATCCCCTTTGCTTTAAATTATGAAACGTCGATGAATACGTTGCGGGATATTTATAAATCCGCACTGTTGCAGGATGTCATTACCCGAAGCCAAATTCGTAATCCGATGGTCCTAGAATTATTAACACGGTATTTATTAACGAATCCTGCAAAAACATTCTCTGCCTTATCTATTACCAAGTACTTAAAATCACAGGGAATTTCTGTGACAGTAGATACCATTTTGCTTTATCTCGACGTCATTCAGAATGCATTTTTAATGTATAAAGCTCCTAGAGAAGATGTTGTTGGAAAACGGATCTTCCAAACAGAGGAAAAATATTTTATTGCGGATTTAGGGTTTCGAGAAGCGATGGTTGGACAAAACTTAACCATCATTGAGTCGCTGCTTGAAAACATCGTTTATCTTGAGTTGAAAAGGCAAGGTTTCCAAGTACGTATTGGAAAAATCGGTGATAAGGAAATTGATTTTGTTGCAAGAAAAACCGACCAAACCATATACTTTCAAGTCTCTTATTTAATTGAGAATGAATCCACGAGAAAAAGAGAATTTAATTCCTTAATCATGATTCCGGATAACTATCCAAAATATGTGATTTCCATGGATCCCGTTAATTTTTCTCAGCAAGGGATAATTCATATACATGTTACAGATTTTTTAACTAAAAAATGGTTTTGATCAAGCACAGTTTTCATTAGTCATGAACCTAATTTATGTGTGTGTTGTTAAAGAGACACTTTAAAGACAAGGATGTCCAGTCCGTATGTTTATATTGAATCCGTAATGAAAGGATAGGGGATTCATATTCTATTCAACTCCTAATCATTATCATGATTGATATATCTTTTAAATGATATAATATTGATATTGGAGATGACTCATCATGAAAAACATTCGTCCATCATCAGATATCCGCAATCATTATCAAGAAATTTCAAAACAAGCAAAGGCTCAAAAAAAGCCTATTTATATTACCGTCAATGGTGTCGGTGATACGGTTATTCTCAATCAACAAGTTTATGAAGAATTAGAAGCAGAACTAGAGTTATTACGCTTACTCGCTGAAGGTGAAGCTGATCTTGCCAAGGGACAAGTGCATGAAGGTAAGAAAGCATTTGAATCTCTTTTAGAATCAAATAAAAAGCGATGACCTACCAACTTACCACGTCCGCTAAAGAAGATCTCTTGCAGCTGAATGTTTATCTCATTAACGAGTTTGGCGTTGATCAAGCCAATAAAGCTTTATTAACGATTCGCAAGGAAATAGAACAACTTCTCACATATCCTTTATTAGGTGTTGTTCCCCGATACCGATCGCTAAGGCTTCAGGGTTACCGTTATTTGATTGTTGAAAAGCACTATATCTTTTATAAAGTTAAGGAATCAATTATCACCATCATTCGAATCATCCATCAAAAACAGACCTTATTAAATTTAGAGTAATGTAAAACAGCGAATACTGTATGAACGAGTTTATTTCATACCGATTGGTACGTTGGATTTCGTTTCTTATTTTGTAGGCAATGGTTTATATGATTGAATAGCCACCTTAAGGATTCTTTCTTCTTTCTTGAGAAATTGATAATCCTGATAAAGCTTGTATCTATCTTCAATCGATTTAACCGCCTCTTGAAGTTTTTCAAAAGAGTATCGGCCAATATACTTAGATTGAATCTTCTTGCCTTGACGAACCTGAAAATACAAATAAACCTTTCCCTTAATTTTCTTTTTGGAAATATAAGGCTTATTCTTCCCTTTTAATGCCTGGAGGAAAGATTTTTGCTTCTGTTGATTTCGAAGCAATTCCTCTTTAAGTACTGACGCCAATATTGATTCAATCATAATTAACCTACATATATGCTATATTGTAGGTTAACAAAAAGCAATAAGAATGTCGTGAATAAATCTTGAAACCATTTCAATAAATTCAGTTGTCAACATTTTGTAGACAACTGAACAAATCATCGATATAATGGGTGTATGGTTAAACATTCCACGAGATATTTTAATAAACAACCCGTGAGAGCAATTTGGGAAAAAGACCAAACCCAATGGTGGTATTCAGCGGTTGATTTAACGAGAATTCTTTTGGGTTCTCAGGAACCAAGAAAGTATTGGAACATTTTCAAAGATAGAAACCCTGAGTTGTCATCATTTTGTAGACAACTCAAGTTGTATGCGGCAGATGGTAAGAAATATGCTTCCGATGTGATCAATGAAGATGGGATTAGGTTGTTTTTGACGTTAATCTCTAATAAACATAAAAAGGATCTCTTGAATTGGTTGAATGGGATGATGGATCCCATTGATGAACAAAGCAAACAAAAAGCTTATGAACTCTACAACACTGATTTAATCCAAATGGATGAAGTTGGCAAAGTGATTTCCCTTCAAAAAATTCATGGTTACTTATTTGAAGGGTTGTATCCCTTTGCAGGAAAAATCCGCACGAAAAATATCTCGAAAGATGGATTTGTCTTTGCGAATAGCGACTTTCTTCCCCAAATATTGAAAAGCCTAGACGAGATGCCAGAAGTAACTTTTGATGATATTGTCCGTAAGTATGTTGACATGAACATTGCCCATCCATTTATGGAAGGCAATGGTAGAGCAACACGAATCTGGTTAGATTTAATCTTTAAAAAACAACTAAAGCAATGTATTGATTGGTCAAAAATAGAAAAAAAGAAATATTTTGAGGCGATGATCAAAAGCCCTGTTGATGCTTCTATCATTAGGAAAATATTATTTGGGGCTTTAACCAATGATTTGCATAATCGCGAACTTTTCTTAAAAGGAATTGACACGTCCTATTATTACGAAGAAATAGACGAATAAATAAGACGTTTATCTAAAACCCTCTTTGTTTCATTTGATTCTAATTAGACATTGAATTCGCGGTTAAATTTAAAGGCTCAAAAGTAATGCCGGGTGAAATAGACAGCTTATAAGAACTTTATGATATTTAGCTAATAATATTACACGACAAAATATAAATTTTTGATATTTGTTGTGTAATTAGGTAACATGTGATTAGAGGATAAAGTATGTCAGTACTAAGAAATGTCTTAATTGAAGAAAAAGAGCGATTAGAAAAAAACATTCATGCTTATGAAGAAATTTTAAGTAAACTACCTAAAGGTAGTATTGTTGTTCGGAAAATAAGAAATCGTTATTTTGTTTATCGTAATGTAAGGCTAGATCATCGTGTAAAGTCTATCTATTTAGGGATAAAGGGTTCTGTTCAAGTTGACGAACAAATCCTATTAAGAAA
>DBCA01000023.1:3277-42065 GCA_002292805.1 Caryophanales bacterium UBA970 | reverse complement strand
AAACTATTGATCATCGTCACCACAAGTAAGATGATCATCCCAAGGATTGCAAGGCTTGGCACATAAGGGAAACCCCAAACTTTATATGGACGTTCTGCTTTTGGCATGGTTTTACGGAACTTGAACACTGATAAGAAGATGAGGGTGTTAAACACCAGCCCACCGAATAAGATAATGGATAATAAGAAATTGACATTATCGTAACCTAATAAAACAATGATGAGAGAAACGACGGTTTGCCCTAAGATGGCGACCCATGGGGTTTGGAATTTAGCATCGACTTTTCCGAAGACCTTAGGGAGTGTTTCATCTTCCGCCATCGCTAAATAGACTCTTGGGAAGGATAAAATCGATCCATTTAAGGATCCAAAGATGGAAATCGCAATCGCCCCAAAGACGACGTAACCTAATAGACCAAGATCAAAACCGGTAAAGATGGCTCCGAATGCGGAATAGACAGCTCCAAGATCGAAGCCAGCATCCACCGCGCCAGTTCCTAGATAAGCGAGGTTTTCTGGGGTAATGATGCGGTAAATACCAACGACAAATAACACATACACACCCATGACCAAGGCAACGGCGATGGTTAATGCTTTAGGTAAATCTTTTTTGGTATCTTTCATTTCTTCGGCAACGGTATTTAAGTTGGTCCAACCTTCGTAGGCAAATAAGGTTCGGGCAACGGCAAACAGTAAACCGGAAATAAGTAATCCAGGTTCAATATTTTCTGCACCATTGCTAGCAAAGATATTCGTTTGTGTGCCAAAGAATAAACCATAGAAGATGATGGTGATCAATGGAATGAGTTTGGCAACAAAGAAAATATTTTGGACCACTTTGCCATATTGAATGCCTAAGTAGTTAATCAATGAAAGGATGATAATCACGACCGCGGCAATCAGTCCAACAATCGGTGCTTCAAAACCTGCTCCTCCGTTGGCTCCAACCATATACCCAATGACTTGGGCAAAGAGAAGTGCTAATAAAGCAACAGATCCTGAGCTTGATAAGAAGAAGTTGGTGATGCCTGATAAGAAGGCCACCCGTCGACCATATGCTTTCCGAAGATAAACATAATAGCCACCAGTTTTAGGAAAAAGCGTTCCTAACTCTGCATAAGTTAAGGCAGAGAATAAGGTGATGATGCCACCCACTAACCACGCCACCAGCGATAAGCCTAATGAATTACTCGCCAAACCTAAGACCAGCATCGAAAAGAAATAAATCCCCGACCCGATCATGATCCCTGCCAAAACAGAGACACTAGAGAACAATCCGAGTTCTTTTTTTAGTTTCATATGAAACCTCCAATAAATATTAAAGACAATTTATCAATATACTCGATAAATTGCAAAGAAAATGATTTCGTGAAAACATTAATTTTCTTTGATTTTTTGGAGGGCTGCGTAGTGTAACGTTGGGGTTCTTGCGGCACTGACTTCATCTAAACGACCAACTGGGGTGTGATGAGGTGCTGTTTTCACGATATCAGGATTGGTCTTGGATTCTTGGGCAATTTGTCGGAAAATCGCGATGAATTGATCAAGTGTTTCTTTGGATTCAACTTCCGTTGGTTCCACCATAATCGATTGATCGAAGAGCATTGGGAAATAGATGGTTGGGGCATGGATACCAAAATCTAAACAACGCTTGGCGATGTCTAAGGTTTTCACACCAGTGGTTTGATCAATCAATCCGTTCATGACAAATTCATGCATGCATGGTTGATTGGCGACCAATTTATAGACATCTTTTAATGAGGCCTGAATATAGTTCGCGTTCAACACCGCATGAGGACCCACATGCATCAAGTCTTCTGCGACGGTACGAATATAGGAATAGGCACGAATGACCACGAGGAAGTTACCATAGAAACCACCGACTTGTCCGCAAGAGGTTGTTGGGTAATCAAAGCGATATTGATCTTTTTCTTTGACCACAACTGGTTTTGGTAAATAAGGCACCAAGTGTTTGGCAACACTAACAGGGCCAGATCCTGGACCACCACCACCGTGTGGGGTGGAAAAGGTTTTATGTAAATTCATATGCATGATGTCAAAGCCCATGTCTCCGGGTCGAGCAATCCCTAATAAAGGATTGAGATTCGCGCCATCATAATAGAGTAAACCACCTACTTCATGAACGAGTTTCGCAATCGTTAAAATATCTTTTTCAAATAATCCGACTGTGTTTGGGTTGGTTAACATGATCCCCGCGGTTTGATCATTGAGCACTTGTTTTAAAGCGTCGACATCGACCATCCCATTTTTGGATTTGATCGTGATGGTTTCATACCCTAACATCATCGCCGAGGCAGGATTGGTGCCGTGTGCAGAATCAGGAATGACCACTTTGGTCCTTTTGGTATCACCGCGTGCTTCATGGTAAGACTTCATGATCATTAAGCCAGCCAATTCGCCATGAGCGCCGGCGAAGGTATTTAAGGATGTCCCACCCATGCCCGTGATTTCATTGAGCATCGTCGCCATCTCAAAGTAAATCTTGAGTAAGGGTTGAACGGTGTCGAGCGGTTGGGTTGGATGAATCAGTTTAAAACCATCCAAGCTCGCCATTTCATCGTTAATTTTTGGGTTGTACTTCATCGTGCATGAACCTAATGGGTAAAATCCAGATTCAATCCCAATATTCTTTTGTGAAACTTTGGTGTAATGTCTAACAATATCTAACTCAGAAACTTCAGGAAGCGCTGCCGCTTCTTGACGAAATAGAGTGGTGGATAGATTAGGTTCCTTGGTTGCAGGGATGGTGGTGTTGGGTAGTTGATAACCCACACGGCCTTGTGACGATAGTTCAAAAATGAGTTTAGTGTAGGTCATGTTGAACCTCCTTGATCGCGGCAACAAACGCATCCACGTCTTCCTTGGTTTTGGTTTCACTTCCATACATCACGAGTTGTTTATCGTTAAGTGGGTAGCCAATTAAATAACCTTTTTTCACCAAGGCTTTTTCTAATGCATGGGTGTTTACTTTACTATTAAGGGTGACTTCATAAGCATAAGGAGCTTGATACGTTTTCGTAAATAATCCAGTGGCCGTCAGTTGTTCCACTAGATATCGTGTCACAGCACAGGCGCGATCAAAAGCAGCGACCAATCCTTGTTTACCTAAGGCACTCATGTAGACCGTTGCTTGTAAGGCAAGGAGGGATTGATTGGAGCAAATGTTGGAGTTCGCTTTTTCTCGACGAATGTGTTGTTCGCGAGTTTGTAAAGTCAAGACGAAACCACGTTGACCGCGGCTATCTTTGGTGTATCCACAAATCCGACCAGGCATTTTTCTGACCCATTCATTAAGGGTTGCTAAATAACCTAAATAAGGACCACCAAAACTTGGGTTTAATCCCAAGGATTGTGCTTCGCCGCAGACGATGTCTGCGCCAAGTTCTCTGGGGTTTTTTAATCTGGATAAAGCAAAGGGATCATTATAACTAATGATTAATGCCTTCTTGGATTTGATGATTGGAGCGACACGATCAAAGTATTCAATCAAACCAAAACGATTTGGATAAGAGAAGATGACACCGGCAAATGGCGTATTCATGGCTTGCTCGAGAGCCTTTTGATCCATCAAACCATCTTTAGAAGGTATGTTATCTAATTTAACATCTCGATGTCTGGCGTAGGTCAATAAAACTGCTTCAACGTGTGGTAGTAATGGAGAGGCAATCAACACACGTTTAATGCCTGTCACTGAAACTGCCATGGTCATTGCTTCAGAAAGCGCGGTTGGTCCGTCATACATGGAGGCGTTGGAAACATCCATGCCTGTCAATTGGGTAATCATCGATTGCCATTCAAAAATATATTGCAAGGTTCCTTGAGCAACTTCGGGTTGATAAGGAGTGTATGAGGTTAAAAATTCTTGCCGTGAACTAATCGCATCAATGATGGAAGGACGTTCGTGTTCGTAAACGCCAAACCCTCGGAAGGATTGTAAGACTTGGCCTTGGTTTGCTTTTAAATGTTTTCTTAATTGGCTTTCTGATAAACGAGGTAAGAGTTGATAGGGTTTGGATAATCGGATGGATTGCGGAACATCGCCCAATAAATCATCAATCCGTTTTGCCCTGATGACTGCAAGCATTTCTTCTTGATTGGATAGCGTTAAAGGAAGATATTTAAACATCTTTTAGTATCCTTTCTTATTACTTTGGTAAGGCGTCGTAATCAGCTTTAGATAACAAGGTGTTCATTTCAGCTGGGTTGGATAATTTAACTTTGATGATCCACGTGGATTCCGCGTCTTGATTAATTAAGTCAGGCCCACTGATGAGGGATTGATTGACTTCTACAATTTCTCCAGATACTGGAATATATAAATCGGAGGCAGCTTTGACAGATTCTACCACGCCGAAGACATCATTTTCTTTAAAGGTTTTTCCCACCTTAGGTAAGTCAACAAACACGATGGTTCCCAAACTACCTTGGGCGTAATCCGTGATGCCGATGGTGGCTATGTTACCTTCTAAAACAACCCATTCATGGGAGGGCGAATATTTACGATTGCTCATTTTTTTCTCCTAGCGTTTATATTGCTTCTGCATGAATATCATATCACGAACGACTGCTTCAATAGGCGTATTTCTCATCATGACCACAACCTTGGTTCCTACCGATGTATACGGTGTTTCTAGGATGGCCATGGCCAAAGCTTTGGTGGAATCTGGCAAGATATAACCGGTGGTGATTAATCCCACTTGTTTATCGCCAACCAGCACTGGGTATTCCGCTCTTGCAACCCCTCGTCCAAGTAACTCAATGCCAACAAGTTTTTGTTTAACCCCTTGTTGCATTTGTTTAGCAAGGACTTCTTTGCCAATAAAGTTTTTGGTTAATTTAACTGCAAAGGTTAAACCTGCTTCTATGGGAGAAATGTGTTCAGAGATTTCATGAGAGTATAAAGGTAGTGCCGCTTCAAATCTTAAGGTGTCTCTTGCGCCTAATCCGCAAGGCGTCACTCTTGAATCCCCCATAAACGCTTGCCATAAAGATTGGATGGTCGGTAAATCTGCATAAACCTCAAACCCATCACTGCCGGTATATCCAGACCGAGAAATGAGCAATTCTTTTCCTTGATATTTGGTCATGACATAGGTCATGAATTTAAGTTCACTTAATTCAACCTTTTTGGTGATGTGCGTTTGTAGAACCGCCTCTGCCAAAGGTCCTTGAAGCGCAAGTTGAAGTAATTGGCTTGTGACAACATCAATACTGACATCAAAATTTGCTTTTTTTGCGGTTAACCATTCAATATCCACTTGGCTATTGATCGCATTTAAGACCAAAAGAATTTTTTTAGGAGATAACACATAGGCGATTAAATCATCAATGGGATATCCCTGGTCATTGCACATAAGGGCGTAAATGGCTTTGTTTTCTGGTTGACCAGCAATTTGATTGGTCACTAAAGATTCCACAAAGGCAATGGCATCTTTGCCAGTGATGTAAATGCGCGCCATATGGGAGACGTCAAACACCCCGGCTTGTTGCCGGACAGCGCGGTGTTCCGCGACCAAACCTTTGTATTCTTGAGGCATGGTAAAACCACCGTAAAAGACTATTTTTGCCCCTAATTTAACATGCTCATCGTGGAGTGGTAATTTTGCCATAAGTTAACCTCAGTTATGGAGATTATTTTACCTTATTACCGCAGAATCATGTTAGTGAAGTTTATGAAAAGATGTCCCTCGGTTATAGAAAAACGAATCGCAATCATTTTGAATGAGCTTAGAAATTGATAAATGTGAAGAGGAAAAACTTAAGGGAATTCAATCCAATCCACTTAACTTTTAGACAAACGTAGCAAGATCATCTAATCTATTGAATGGTAATTTTTTTTAAAACGTAAGGTTTAAGTCAATTCGTTGGCTATGCTTTTACTTGAATTGGTTTCTTTACTTTAACAAATAAACTCTTGCTATTATGAATGGCCACAATTAGATAAGCACCAATCGTAAACCCAAGGATATAAATAATCAGGAAAATAAAATATGGAACTAAAGGATAAATGTCCCTAAGTATTGGCAATGAAGTGCCATATAAAGGGTTAATAAAAAACATATTGAATGTTGGTACGTTAATAAACTCGTTATGAAGTGTATTCATCAAAACAGCAAGAATCACAAACGTGGCAAAGGTAAGGACTGAAGGGGTAAATTGTTTGATGGAAAGATGCTTAAATCTTACAACACCAACTAATCCCATGACTAACATCGCCCCATGATGGAAAGTGGATTGGAAGTTAATGAAAACAGAGGTGATATAAATGTCATTAGGCAACAACATGACTAAGATGCCACCGAGAAAAGAAAAGGATCCTAGATATTGCATGAAGGTTTCTTTTAATGTACGAGGAACAAAACGAATGAGTAAACCGGCATAAATTGGGGTGCTGCAAAATTGGAAGGGAAACACATACCAAGGATAACTACCCCCAGATTGCCACACAAAGAATAGTTGTCTTAAACCTTCAAAAAAAGCCATGCATATTGCGGTGATGAATACAAACTTATAGACACGATGCGAAGGTTTGTCTTTATAGAAGCGGGCAATGACAATCGCAAGGACGATGATCAAAGCAAACGTCACATAATGAAACCAACTGGTCGCCCAGTCACCATAAGACACAGGGGTCGTCATTGACCAGGCAAATAATGGCGAAAGAAATTCAATAACCCATTCTAGCATTAGTTTATTCTCCTCGAAGCGATTGATTATAAAATCATCACAAACATTATTAGATTATCACACTAGGCCAAGCATGCATTAAAATATTTTTAATGTTAAACCTTTTGTAAGGGATGAATCAAGATGATTCGTTTAAGGATAAATCGTAAATAAAGTCGAATAAATAGGGTTATTTTCACGTGTATTGGCTCTATTTAGTTGGAGACGTTATGACTGAACCCTCTACCACATAATTATTACATAGATTGTTGGATTAGGATAGATTGACGATATTCTAATGGACTTGCTTTGAGTTTGATGACGATTCTTGTTTGGTTGTGATAAGCAATATGTTCGTGGATTGCTTGAATGAGTTCTTCAGGGTTTTGATATTGATGCTCCTTTCCGTACCACATCTCTTGTTTCATCTGACCAAAGAAACTTTCAGTTGGAGAATTGTCTAAGCAGTTTCCTTTTCGACTCATCGATTGAATCAAGCGATAGGATTTCAATGCTTCTCGGTAATGGGAACTTTGGTATTGCGATCCTTGATCCGATTGAATGATCATGCCTTTAATCGCTCGACCATGTTGTTTCTTTAACATCGTTAACATCGCCATCATCTTATCCGTCTTCGCATCCAATCCAACAAAATAGGCAAGCACTTCACGGGTATGGAAATCAATAATCGGAGAGAGGAAGACTGCTTGCTCATCAAGAGGGAACATGGTCACATCCGTGCCAGCTTTCTGATACGGAGCAGTGGTTTTAAATTCTTGGTTCATCATGTTAGGCAGCACGCCACCTAGATCACCTTTAAATGAGTTATATCGTCGCCATTTCTTCTTTCTAATTTGTAACAGTCCCATCGTCTTCATCAAATAGAGAACTTTGTTCTTGCCAATATGGTATCCCAGTTTCTTTAACTCAATGTAGATACGCTGGTAACCAGCTTTTTTATAGTGCTTTTTAATGTGCAGGCGTTCAATCTCTTGTTGAATGACTTCATATTGATACGCTTTCGGTCTGGTTTGTTGATGGTAATGATACACCGATGCTGGTAACTGACTCATCGCTAACAACGTCTCTAACGTATAGTCTTTCCTTAGCTCTGTGATGATCTCACTTTTTCTTTTTGCGGTAAGACTTTCTAGGTTCAGGGCTAAGGACTGCGATTTTTTTAGGTAAGCAATCTCCGCTTCGAGTCTCATGACTTTTTCCACTAATTCTTGATCAATGGTTTCTTTGTAACGTTCATCTTCATTTCGGTAGTTTCGCCTTGCATTCGTATCTTGAATCGCCCCTTCACCTTTAAGGCGATACAGTTCAAGCCAATCTGTAAGAATACCAGGATCAAGCAACCCAAGATCACACGCGACCTGACGAATGGATTCACCCTTGTCTACTCGACTTATCGCGAGCAGTTTCGTGTCTCTTCGATGGGTTTGTTTCTGCCGATCTTGAAACGGGGTTTCCCCATGCTGGAGATACAGTTTGACCATGTATTTTAGCTTAGGAATATCGAATTGATATTTGTTTCTCAAATAGGAGTAAGATTTTCCCTCATGAAGGTGTTCTAACACCATCGCGAGTCGTTCTTTTAATGTTAATCTCATAAAAAATGGCCTCCAAGTTTTGGAAGTCGGTATTCTTAAATCATACCTTATCTCCAACTTTTGGAAGCCACATCAACGCAAAATGGTGGAGCTGACGAGGATCGAACTCGCTACCTCGTCGTTGCGAACGACGCGCTCTCCCAAATGAGCTACAGCCCCAATATTGCCACTCAAGATTAACAAAAAAACATTCATTAATCAATCGTTCATCTAAAGATGGCGGCGCAATCAAAAGATTTTGCATTTTTATTGTAAGCGCATACAAGATATCTTATGATAAAAGAAACCGATTTCCTAAACAAAGGATATTAAAAGGATATTAAAGGATATTGATGATGAAAACGTTCACAAGTCAGACGTATCAAAAACAAAAACCCTTTGCAGGCTTTTTACCAGGAATCGCTGGTAAACAAGGACTGCCCATGTGGGTCTTTTATGTCAACCGAGGCCAAGCAGTGACTAGCTTTGGGGTGCGAGATAAAAATGGTGCCATCACTGAATTTTATCCAGCTAACCTTGCGTATGCATATGTCCATCAACAAGGATTTAGAACCTTCATTAAATTTAAAAATGAAGTCTATGAATGTTTTCAGGAAAAAAATCTAAATCAAACCCTCAGCGTCGATCCCCATCAAATCATCCTTGAAGAAACCATTCCTTCTTGGAACATCAACGTCAGAATCACCTATGCAACCTTGCCTAATATGCCGCTTTCTGCCTTGATGAGAAAAGTTGAAGTGATCAATCTAGACAACCAGACCAAAGACTTGACGATTGTTGATGGGTTAAGTCAAATGCTACCAGCAGGTATTGATTACGGTGGTTATAAAGCGATTAGTAATCTTCTCCAAAGTTGGATGGAAGTTGAAGAAGCGGATAACCACGTCTTCCTAAAACTACGCGCTTCAACTGCGGATTCAAGTGAAGTTAAGGCCGTTGAAGAAGGTAATTTTTATGCTTATTTTGGTTTAAACAAATTTAAGTATTTATATGATTACAAAGCAGTTTTTGCCCAAGATAGCGCCTTTAATACACCCTACCAACTCATCAACCATGATTTTGAAGCGATGAGTCAACAAACCCAAGCCCCAGTGAACCAAGTCCCATCTGCGTTTGTGGTGGCAAGCATTGCCTTGAAACATCAACAAACCTTTTACGGGTTATTTGGGTACAGTCAACAACGTCCTCAACTACATCAACTTTTAAAAACCATGAATGTCCAAACCATGGAAGCAAAGTTTTTAGAAAATAGCCGCGTCATTGACGAGTTGACCAAAGAAATCAAGACGGAAACTGCCATGCCGATGTTTGATTCATATTTACAACAATGTTATTTGGATAACATTTTACGAGGTGGCTACCCATTAACGTTTAAAACATTAGACGGTGAGGTTGGCTATCATATTTATTCTCGTAAACATGGTGATTTAGAACGTGATTATAATTTCTTTTCTATCGAACCAAGCTACTTATCTCAAGGCAATGGGGCGTTTCGTGATGTCTTACAAAATCGAAGAAACGATTTATATTTTCATCCAGAAAGTGGCAGAACCACGATTGCTCAATTTGCGTCGTTATTGCAAGCGGATGGATATAACCCCTTAAGTATAGAAGGGATTCAATTTACGTTTGCGGGAAACTTGAGTGGTGTCTCGCCTGTTTTTGCCTCCGTCTTAAAAGGAGAATTCACCCCAGGTCAAATCGCTAATCTTGCCGGTCTCCAAGGCTTACCGGTGATTGCCACGGTTGAGAACATTCTTTCCCAATCGCATTATCACTTTAAAGCAACGTATGGAGAAGGCTATTGGGGAGACCATTTCACTTACTTCATTGATTTACTAGAAACATATTTGGATATTTTCCCAGACCACATCCAATCCTTACTCAATGAACAGCACGCTTACTTTGTCTCGCCTGCAAGTGTGTTAAAACGTGCGGAAAAATATGTCTTAAAGTCAGGAAAGATTAGACAGTATCACGCGGTTCACCATGACCACCAAGGATCACCAAGAGGGTGGTTAACACTGGCTAACGGAGATACTTTAAAAACCACTTTGCTTGCAAAACTAATGACCTTGGTCACCAATAAGTTTGCCCAATTAGACCCCGAAGAATTTGGCCTTATGTATGAGGCTGATCGTCCAGGGTGGAACGATGCGATGAATGGGGTGCCCGGTTTGTTTGGTTCGGGTGTTTCGGAAATGTTTGAGTTAAAACGCTTACTTATCTTCATTACAAATCTTCCTTTAGAAAATATTGCGGTCATTGCCCCTCTGGTTGATTTGATTCAAGCTTTATTGGCCATCCAAGATTCCAATTTATTTAACCGGTGGCAAGCGCGGATGACTGCCCTTGAAACCTATCGTGATGCATTGAAACAACCGTTGACATTAAAAACATTATCCGTTGATTTAATCAAGCAATTTTTACAACAAGCCAATGCCACGTTGACCCAATCAATCGCGAGATTAGAAACCATTCATCTCATTCCTTATACGTATTTTACTTATGAGGTGACGGATTACACCTTGCTACCGATGAAAGAAAACAATCCAACCCAATATATTCAAGCAAAAGCTTTTAAGCGCCATTCGATTCCATTGTTTTTAGAAGCACCAGCACGGTTATTATCCAGTGGCCTAACCACCATTGAAAAAGCCAATCAACTCTATAAGACCATCAAGGCATCGCCACTTTATGATTCTGCTTTAAAAATTTATAAGACCAGCATTCCTTTAGCAGAAGAGTCGATGGAAATTGGTCGGATCCGAGCGTTCACTCCTGGATGGTTAGAACGTGAATCTGCCTTTTTGCACATGACCTATAAATACTTATTTGGGCTATTAAAAGCAGAAGCATATGATGCTTACTTTGAAACGATGAAGCATGGCTTTACTTGTTTTATGGATCCATTGATTTACGGCCGATCACCGTTAGAAAACTCGTCCTTTATTGCCACCACCAACAACCCCGATGCGAGTAAACACGGTCAAGGATTTTATGCGCGATTATCTGGATCCACAGCCGAAGTGATCTCGATGTGGAAACGGATGATTTTTGGTCCATCCTTATTTTTCTTGAAGGATGGGAACTTAGCCTTTCAAATCAAGCCATTATTAACCAAAGATTTCTTTATCAATGGTAAAATAGAGTCAAGGTTATTCAGTGATATTCAAGTGACCATTCTTTATCAAGGTCATTTACCAACCTTTGATTCACGTATCAAGGTCGCTTATTACGAGGTGAAGCTTCAATCCATCGACCAAATCCAACGCGTGGATGGTCCGGTGATTCAAGGTGATCTCGCCCAACAAATTAGAGACAAACTTGTGACCGATATTCGAGTCTTTTTGGAAGGAGGGACTCCGTAGGCAAAACTTGATGAGTATCGCAATGGATTGTTTGCTTTATTAAGTTCATCATTGAAAGGAGAACTAAATGAAAAACTTAAGAATGAGTTTGAGTGTGACACTAGCAGCTTTGTTGTTAACAGCCTGTGGTTCTATTTCTAGTTCAGCAGCTCCTACATTAACCACCATTACCTTGGGTGGTGTTGGGGCAGTCGAGGTTGAATTCGATGCACCATTTAACTTAAAAACCGGCGTGACTGCGACAGGAGACAACAATGAGGACTATAGCAGTTTGATTACCTTAGCCTCTATTTCAGAGGCGGTTAATTTAACCACTGGGGTTCTAGATACGAAAAAAACTGGCGTCCATGCGGTCCGTTACACGGTCACCGTTGGTTCAATCGTTGCCCAACAGTGGCGTAATATCACCGTATTACAACCAGAAGCTGTCGTTGGTGAAATGTTACAAAATGGCGATTTTTCCTTAGGTACTGCCGTATGGAGTTCACCTGCCAATGGATACTTTGAATTAGGTGGCGGGGTGTTTAATTCCTTTACTGTCGTCGATGGAGAATTACGTATGGATATTGTGGCCAGCGGGAGCGAAGTCGTCTTCCCTCGTTTTGGGCAAATGAATATTCCTTTCCTTCAAGGAAAAACGTATGAAATTTCTTTTGACGCTCGCTCCTCCGTTACAAAAACTATTTCCATGCAAATGGGGCGCTTATTGCCTGCCAATCCTTGGTTTGACGATTTCCTAGAACAATTACCAGTCAATGAAAGATTTTTTAGACCAACTTTAACCACATCGATGGCAACCTATACCTATACCTTTACGATGAATAAAAATGACATCGCCGGTGGTATATTATTCGGTTTTGGAACGATTGTTGGTGGTCCAACCGTGAACGCCGTGATCCATATGGACAACATTGAAATTGTTGAAGTTCCAGCTTAAGGGCATCCATTCATGAATAAAAAAATTGTTATTCTACCAATCTTCTTAGGATTACTTGTCACGGGCTGTGGTGATGCAAGCAGTAGCTCAAGCCAAACCACCCGTCCGGTGACACTCTCTTACGCTGACTGGGCCAACCAAGATTTAAATCAAAAGCTCATTGATGCCTTTATGGCAAAATATCCAAACATCACGGTCGAATTACGACAAGATATTACTGGTTCCGGCGATGCTTTCACCGGCAACCTCGTCACCGCTGCTCAAGCTGGCTTATTACCCGATGTGTTTGCCACAGACAACGTCCCTACCGTGATTAATGCCGGATTAACTTTAGATATGGCTGAATACTGGGACAACGATCCCGACGCTCAACTTGTGTATGACAATATTGCCGTAGCAGGGGTCTATGATGGCAAACGTTATGCGATGCCCTCATTCCAATTTCTAAAAGGTATCTTATTAAATCTTGATATTTTTGAACGAGCCGATTTACAAACGGTGGCCGGAAAATATCGCATTGATAATGATGGTTATCCAATGAAAGATTGGACATTCCAAGAGTACATCAACATTGCTAAAGACATCACAAATTTCGACTTAGTGAACCCTCAAAATCTTGTGGTTGGTACCGATCTTTGGTATGGCTTACCTGATTTTCAACAAGTGTGGCCAACCATGGAAAATGCGGCAACACAATATGACACCTTTGATGGCACAGGATTTAATTACACGTCACCAGCGTGGATAGAAGCGATGCAAGAAAAAGTACGATTTGCCAATTTAAGAGATGGCACGGTATCCATTTTCAATCAAGAGGATTTTGATAACACGCCAGAATTACAAACCTTTTTAATTACATCCGGTTACGCCGCGATGAAAATTGAAGGATCTTGGCAATTACCATTAATTAAGGAAGCAAAAGATGAAAGTGGTTTTGAATTAGGTTTTTGGCCATATCCTCGAGGTTCTGCGGGATTTTTCCCACCAACTATTCTCGACTTCACAGCCATTTCTAGTCAAACACAATATCCTGAAGAAGCCTATTTACTTGCCAAGTGGATGACCTATGGTCGTGAGGGTTGGCTATCGCGTTTAGACTTCATGGAAGAAGAACAAGCTGCAGACATCGCCCTTGGACTAACGCCAAATTATTTAGACCGTTATCCTGTCGCAGATTATCCAGAAGTTTGGGAACGTGTCTATGCCTTGGTTGAAGGTCTTGAAGGCATTGATTCCATTTTTGACGCCATCGAAAACTCGAAACCAGATTTAGATAAATGGTTGCCAGGTTATAAAGATTTCTGGGCCTGGGTTTATAATCCAGAAAACCCATGGAACTGGCTTAATTTAGCAACAGAAGGACCTAACGCCGTGCCGACCTTTGCTGCGGAATGGCAAAAACAAATTAACTTACTTGTCGCCCAAGGACTTACGCCCGCCAGTTAAATTATCGCCTTGGAAGTAAGTTTTTTGCAAACTTACTTCCTGGGCATAAACAATCATGAAAATATCACCAAACCTGATGGCATATGCCAATAAAACATGGATTCGTCTTGTTTTTTTTGGTGTGGTGATCACGGGTGGTATTTTCATCGTTGATCAACCTGCCTCGCCGATGAATCAGCATTTTTCAACGTATGATTACATCCAACCAGACTTTGCATATCCTAGTTTAACGGATGTGTTTGGTTATCCTACTTATTCAGCGAAGCAAGAACTATACACAATCGGTGGAACCCCTAAGATAATCAACCCCATCTCGATCAATGATGAACGTATTCAAGGAACCCTTGTGGCGGATGATGCATTCAATCAACTCGACTCTCTTGGTGACCAGAACGTGTATCAATTGAATGCCAATGACGCCATTGCCATCACCGTTCCTAATCTCAATCCAAGTTTGGCGGCGATTGCCCTGGATTATCTAATTCTTGATCAAGGCACAGAAGATACAAAAGTCTCTGTCCAAATCAACGACCAATGGCAATTTTACGAAAGCCAAGCGATTGTCTTGCCTTCGGTTTGGCAATTTGGCACCGAGGACTTTGCTCTCGATCGTTACCAAAACGAACTACAACCAATTTCCGTGAAGGCGAATCAATGGCAATCGATGACCTTAAGAGACATGCGCACCTTACATGGTTATCCTTTTGAATTTTTTATTTTCACGGATGATGTTATTTCTTTCCAATTCGTCAATGCATCCGTCCTCATGACGAATTTTCGATTGGTGCCCGTGACGCCTTTACCAACCTATACTCAATATCGCGCTAGCCAACCCAATGCACCGATTCAAGACACGTTACAACTGATTTCCAGTCGTTCGATGTCGTCTCGCAGTGATGCGTCGATTCGCCTACGGACAGAACAAGATGCAAGTGCGATGATTTATGACACGCAATTTTTAAGACTCAACACCATCTTTGGTGATAGTTGGGAACGCGGTGGCCAATCGATTACATACCCCATCACGATTACAACCTCAGGCTACTACGCCTTGTCTTTCCGGTATCGCCAATATCTACTCAATGACATGGTCACCATGCGTAGCATTGCCATCAATGGTGAGATTCCTTTCCAAGAATTTAAAGCGGTTGCCTTCCCATATACGATGCAATTTCGTAATCGGACGTTGATGCAAACCAATGGAGAACCTTTGTATATTTTCCTAGAGGCTGGTGACCACACCATCACCATGGAAGCCGTCAATTATGCGTATCGCTTTGCCATCGAAACCATGCAAAACATCATGCGCCAAATTCAACAATTGTCCTTGGAAATCAAACGCTACACAGCAGGAAGTAATGACTTGTATCGGGATTGGGATATTGAAACATTCTTTCCAACGGCCAGCCAAGATTTAAAAACTTGGGCCGATCAACTTGACAATATGTATACCCAATTGCTTGGATTATCGTTGACCAACCAGCCATCGCAACTTGCGAATGTCCGCGTCAGTAGCAATCGGTTAAGAACCCTTGCGAATCAAATTAATCGTTTGCCAGGTTTGATGGTGCAATTTGCAGATGGGGATTCTAGTGTTAATCAAATGCTTGGGGTTTCCTTACAACAAATGATGCGCTCGTCCTTAGAAATTGAACGAATCATGGTTCATGGTCGGGTCGAATTACCCAGACCATCAGCGACCTTTTTTGTTTCCGCTTATGAGGGTGGAGCCCGCCTCGTTTTATCTTTCATCAACAACCCATATTCTGCCAATCGCATGGACCCCAACGATCTTAATGTTTGGGTGAATTTTCCTCGGCCATATATTGAGATCATGCAAGCATTGATTGATCAATTGTATCCAGGGAATCGACCTGTGAAGTTGTCACAAATGCCGGATGAAAATAAATTAATTCTTTCGAATATTTCAGGTCAATCTCCAGACTTGGCCTTAGGGATTAACCATTGGATTCCTTATGATTTTGCTTCTCGTGACGCGGCTTTGGATTTAAGACAATTCCCTGGCTATACCGATTTGGTAAAGGATTTTGCCAAAGGGGCCATGATTCCTTATGTCTTTGAACAAGGGGTTTATGGATTACCATTAACGCAAAACTTCTGGGTGACCTTTTATCGTCGTGACATCATGGCCTCGATTGGGATTGAAGACATTCCTCAAACGTGGGATGAGGTCATTGGTATCTTGCCGTTGTTACAAAGTTATGGCTTAAATTACTTTTTACCTCTATCACAATTTTCAGGATTAAAACCATTTGTTGCTACCCTTCCTTTTATCCATCAGTTTGGCGGACAACTTTACGCGGAGAATGGAATGTCGACCACGATCAATGCCGAAGATACACTGAATGGGATTACGTTAATGGCGGAACTTTATACCTTGTATAATATTCCAAAATTTGTCGCGAGTTTTTATAATCAATTCCGATATGGAACCTTACCCATTGGGATTGGCGATTTAGGAACTTATTTATTATTATCCAGTGCTGCAAGCGAACTCGATGGTTTATGGAGCATGGATTTACATCCTGGTTTCCGTGATCCGGTGACCAATCAAATTAATCGCTCTGCGGCAAGTGGTGCACAAGCATCGATGATTCTTGCCAACACCAACCATCGCGAAGATAGTTGGGACTTTTTATCCTGGTGGATGTCGACACCAATCCAAGCTTTGTTTGGCAATATTCTTCAAAGCACTTATGGCAAGACGTTCTTTTGGAACTCAGCAAACCTCGACGCGTTTGGCCAATCCAGCATGCCTCAACAATATAAAGAAGTGGTCCTTGCCCAATGGGAATATGCTCTAGAAGCAAGTCGCATTCCTGGTACGTACATGGTGGAACGTGAACTATCGAATGCTTGGACGAATATCGTTTTCTATGGCATGAATCCTCGACAAGCAATCGATGAAGCGGTGCGAATATCGAATCGAGAAATCATTTATAAGATGGCAGAATTTGGCTATACCTTGCAAGGTCAAATTTTAAAACCTTATCCAGTACCGACCATTGACAACATTGATGAATGGTTGGTGGCCCATGCTTAATCGATTGTTTGATCGGATGAACCGTCCGGCTTGGTTTGTGGTTCCTTATTGGTTTTTATTTGCGTTTTTCATTGTCATTCCTGTGTTTGCTGCTTTTGCTTTATCGTTTACCTTTTTTAACTCGATCCAAGCCCCAACCTTTGTTGGCATTAATAATTACATTGAGCTTATTACCCTCGATACCGTGTTCATGCGGTATGTCCTTCCTAACACCCTTCGCTTTGCCTTTATTGTTGGTCCGGTTGGTTATGCCTTGTCATTCATTGTTGCCTGGATGTTATCGCATTTACCAAAAACCCCAAGAACGATTCTTGCGATTATTTTTTACTCCCCGTCATTAACCGCGGGGGTGGCGATGGCGGCGATGTGGCGCATCATTTTTTCTGGAGATGCCCAAGGGTATTTAAATGCCTTTCTATTAGATTTAGGATTGATTGTGGAACCCATTCAATTTTTACAAGATCCTAACATGCTAATGACGATCATGATTGTCGTGTCATTATGGAGTTCAATTGGCGTTGGTTTCTTGGCGATGCTTGCTGGGATTTTAAATGTTGACCGAACGCTTTATGAAGCTGCTTATATTGATGGGATTAAAAACTGGATCCAAGAAATTATTTATGTGACGATTCCAGCGATGAAACCGCAAATGATTTTTGGTGCGGTGATGGCCGTAGTTGGTACCTTTCAAGCAGGAGCAATTGGGGTGGCGTTATCAGGAACCAATCCCACACCAAACTATGCAGGGCAACTCATTGTGAATCATATTGAAGACTTTGGATTCATCCGCTACATGATGGGTTATGCGGCTAGTGTTTCGGTGATTTTGCTTATCATGGTGTACGCCATTAGTAAAATCACATGGAAGTTTTTAGGAGAAAAAGATTAATGGCATCTAAATTTTTAGGAACGCAAATTAATCCAGATCGTTTCCATAAAGGGCAACTGCCATTTTTCATCATTCTGATTGCCTTTTCCATGTTGATGATTTTACCTATTTTATTTATCATCAACCATGCCTTTAAACCCCAATCAGAATTATTTGCCTATCCTCCAACGTTTTTCGTTCGTAATCCAACCCTTGATAATTTTATTGAACTTAGTCGGATCGTCTCGAACTCAGGCGTGCCGTTTTCTCGCTACATCATCAATAGTTTATTGGTGACATCGATCGGGGTATTCTTAGCGGTTTTATTCACCGCTTTGTCTGCATACGGGTTAGCTAAATTACATTTTAAAGGCAAAAAATTATTATTTGAAATCAATACGATTTCCTTAATGTTTGTTCCGATTGCCGTGCAAATTCCTCGTTACATCGTCGTTGCTCAATCCGGGATGATCGATACGTATCTTGCTCATATTTTTCCTTTAATCACGATGCCGGTGGCGATGTTTTTAATCAAACAATTTATTGACCAAATTCCTAATGACTTTATTGAAGCGGCGCGGATTGATGGGGCGAGTGAAATGCAAATTTTTATTAAAGTCATTATTCCGATGATTGCCCCTGCCCTTGCCACGGTTGCCATCTTAGCGTTCCAACTGATTTGGAATGATACGTCCACATCCACACTTTTTATTAACGACGAGAGTTTGAGAACCTTGGCCTTCTTTTTGCAAACATTAACGTCCGGGGTTGGCAATACGATTGCCGGTCAAGGGATGGCCGCTGCTGCAAGTTTAATTATGTTTGTACCCAACCTCGTTTTATTCGTCATTTTACAAAGCCAAGTCATGTCGACGATGGCGCACTCGGGGCTAAAGTAGCATGAAGCGTTTCGCGTGGGTTGCCATTGTCTCGATGATCGGAATGCTTTTTCCGCATCGAAGCACCTTAACAACCTTAGCAGACAACGGGTTGCCTTATGTGACCTATACGTATGCATCTTCTCGCCAACAACTCATTGAAACCCAAGACGCTTACTTGCCGCTATCCATCACCACCACCCTTGGTGACTTTGCGTTAAGCAATCCTCAGGATATTTTTATTGATGGTCAAGATCGGATTTATATTGCTGATCGCGGTCGGAAATCCATTGTTCGATATAACCTTGAAAATGATGAGGCCATTGAAATTGGTCTTGGTGTCTTAGAAGCACCAACCGGTGTTCATGTCGATGAATTTGGCCATGTGTATGTGGCTGATTTTGCCACAAAGCTTGCCTATCAATTCCGGATCATCAATGACGAATATAGTTTGTTTCAAACCTACAGTAAACCAGTAAGTTCACCATTTTTTACAGAAAGTGATCCTTTTGATCCCACCAAGATTCTCACCGACCGCGGTGGGAATGTTTATGTGTTACTTGCAGGCAACATCAATGGGCTCGCCCAGTTTAAAAATAACGGAGAGTTTTTTGGCTATTTTGGTGGTAATCGCATTCCCCCAACCTTGGACAACACGATTCGGTCGCTACTCTTTGATGAGGAGACCAGAAGAAATTTCTTTCAAATTATTCCCAAACCTGTTTATAACGTAAGCATCGACCAAAGCGGTTTGGTGTTAACAAGTACCAAAGATCAAGATGGTTATTTAAAATTAAACATTGCCAACATCGTCTTTAGTCAATCTGTATGGGGATTTGAAACGGTGGAAGATTTGGCCGTGGGTCCTTATAACACCATCTACACCTTGACCTCACAAGGATACATCGTCGAATATGATCCAAACGGTTCGGTCTTATTCTTATTCTCAGGTCCTGATAACATTGGTCAAAAAGGATTATTTAAACAGGCGCGTGGCATCGCGGTTGATTCGAAGAATAACTTATACGTTGTCGATGAAATGACTGGGGCATTACAAATCTTTGTACCCACAGATTTTGCACGTTTGGTTCATAACGCGATTGATTTATATTTCCAAGGACGGTATGCAGAGTCGCTTGGTCCTTGGCAAGATGTCTTAAGAATGAATCGATTGTTTGATTTAGCAAACCAAGGACTTGGGGATGCTTATTATGCTTTACAAGATTATGATAATGCCTTGACGTATTACCAACTTGCCCGAGATCAACGCGGTTATTCCAATGCATATTGGGAAGTTAGAAATCAATTTTTACTCACCAACGGCAATGTGTTAGTCCTCTTGGTGTTGATTGGATTGTTCATCCTTGCAATCCGGCGTTTCATTCCTGGATTTGTGATTTTATCTCAAAAGGTCGCAACCTTCACTTCCAAGACGCACGCTCCAACATGGCTGAAGGAATTGCGTTTTCCTTTCAAGGTGTTTCAAAAACCAGTCGATGGGTATGATGACCTTAAACGGCATCAAGAATTTTCATCTCGCGCTGCATGGATATACCTTGGCTTATTTTTCTTCACCTACATCATTTGGATTTATGAAACTAATTTCTTATTCAACGGCATCATCCCTTCAGACATCAATATCATCGAACAACTGATTGGGGTATTTGTCCCGTTTGGTTTATGGGTGATTAGCAATTATCTTGTTTGTTCGATTCGTGATGGAGATGGCAAGTTTAGCGAAGTTTTTCAGGCGTCTGCGTTAACCTTACTGCCGATGATCATCACATTTCCAATCTTAACCATCATCTCTCAAGGGTTGACCTTGAATGAGGCTTTTATTTATGATTTGATTTATGGGATTGGCGTTAGCTTCACCGTGATTTACTTCTTTATCATGGTGAAAGAAATTCACTTCTATGATCTTAAACCTACCGTTAAAAATATTTTGATTACGATCTTTACCGCGGTTATGCTGTTGGCGATGACGTTGGTGATCGTCTTCCTCCTTGGGGAAGTGGTGGATTTAATTTCAGACATCTTCCAGGAGGTGAATAGCCGTGTTTAAATGGTCACCGCTTGCTGGGTTCATCCTGGCTGTCCCGTTGATGGTGGTGAGTACCCAACAAGCACCAAATTTTTTACCGCCTCGAGAAGCGGATAATTTTGCCTTTATTGAAAACCAATTGTTATCCAGTTCTCGTTACACGCAGATGGATGAAACTAACCAAATGATTCTTGACCGCTTCACGAGTCAATATCAACTTAGATTCAATCAAGATGAGCTAGCGACCATGGGATTTGAGAAGATGTTAGAGAATAGTTTGTATCGATTGTATTTTGAAAAGGATTCTTTCTCCTTGATCTTGGAGCATCGCGACAGTGGATATATGTTATCGTCACGTCCAGAATTCCAAGGCTTCTCACAAACAAGGGAAAATAATACCAGTGCCCGTAACCTCATGAATTCAGGATTGTGGGTTGAAACGGTGAGAACGAACAGCTTAACCAGTAGTGGGGTGACCACCCAATCTCTTTATGGTATTGCTGATGTTAGTTATGAAACCGATGGGGCTCAAGAAGACCTCACCAACATTGATTTAACTTCACCCTATGCAATAATTCCATCAAGTTATAAGCGGAATTTAATCAGTGTCACGACGCAGGCTTTGACCGCTCAGCGTTTTCGTAGTCGAGTACAAATCAATCCTCTTGGATTAACCCTCCAAGTTGAGATTTATCTAACCAACCAAGGATTTGGTGTTTACTTTAACCCGACCACCATCGAAGAAACCAATGATAATTTCAGGCTCCTCGGACTTCAATTCTTTCCTTATTTTGGATCAACTCGAGAAGATGTTTACCCAGGATACATGGTATTGCCGGATGGAGTAGGAGCTTTAATTCGCACCAACAAGCGTTACGACACATCCATTCAATCAGATTATTTTGGCTCTGATTTAGGTTATGGGCGGACCTCATTAGCGGAATTATCTTTACCGATTTATGGCATTGTCCATCAAGTGGGTGGCTTTGGTTTCTTTAATGAAATTATTTCTGGGGCAGAAAACGCCACCATGCTTGCCAATTTTTGGGGAAGAAATACGCGTTATCAACGCATAACCAATCGTTATAATGTCAGACGCATATATCGCACGATTATTAACCGGGCTGGTGACGGTCGCGATACGATTCTTCCCGATCTGATTACTGTTGCGTATGATGCCCATTATCAAATGCTAACAGGTGCCAAGGCAGATTATGTTGGCGTCGCCAAACAATATCAAGCCAACCTCGTTGCCAATGACGTCCTCACAGAAAAAGAACCAGAACGCATGCCGATGCAAATCGCCTACATCATGAACGAACGTGAACCAACGTTCTTTGGTACCCAACGCGTGGCGATGACCTCAACCCAACAAGCCAAAATCATCTCAGAAACTCTAGCCGACTTAGGGATTGAAGAACAAGTGATGGTCTTGAAAGGTTGGTCTGAAGATGGGTTATCGTTTAGACAACCTTATCGGTTTGTCCACCCCGATACCAATGGATTACGTGAGCTCATCACCTATGCTGACGCCAACACCTTCCCGATTTACTTAGAGCAAGATTATGCCGTAAGTAGTGAGTTATCTTCAAGAGTCAACTTCAATCAAGATGTGGCCAGAAGTTATGCCAAAATCAAAATGAGTAATCGCCTGAATCGACTGGATAATCAGCCGATTGATGAATATTATTTATATCCTGAAGTTGCCCAAGAGAAATTAAATCTAGATCTAACGGCGATCGAAGACCTTGGCGTGACTGGCCTATCCCTGCCTTTTTTAGGAAGAACCTTATACAGTTATTTCAATCAGTCTTTTTATAGTCGTTCCCAGACAAAAGCATTGTTTGAATCGATGGCGTCATCCTTGCCTGGGACTGCCATGCATCGACCATCCTCCTATATGTTTGCTTACCTAGATCAATATTTGGATGTCCCGATTACTAACAGTCAACGGGATATTTATTCAGATTTAGTACCGCTTGTTCCGCTTGTCCTAAAAGGGTATTTGCCCCTGTTTACGCCTTATTTAAACTTTAATGCCCTCGGGCGTGAACGCTTATTACAAATGATTGATTTTGGCGTCAATCCAAGTTATTTAATTAGCGAACAAATAAGTGCCTTGCTTCGCTTCACGTATAGCAATCGCTTCTTTACAACCGCGTATTCAGACTTTGCGGAAGAGATGGTGCAGGTTTATGAGTTCTTATCATCTGCTTATCAAGCAACCCAAGGTGCCGGGGTGACGGCTCGTCGCATCCTTGCAACGGGTGTTAGCCGCATTCAATACGATCATGGGGTGACGATTTATGTTAATTATCGTAATCAAGATATCACCATCGATGGCGTGAGCATTCCTCGAATGGATTTCCGGGTGGTGTTACCATGAAAAAACTCAACGCATTCTTGGTGAAACTATCAGAAAAAATGCTTAAGTTTTTTGCCCCCATCAGTGCATGGTGGCAACGGGTAGTCTCACCGGTGTTAACCAAGATCAACTACCGGCTAAGACACAATGTGATGTACCGAGAAAAAGGGCATGATGTGGTCTTTTTTTCATTCCTGAAAATCACCATCACTCGCAAACGTCGCCATGCCTTATACGGGTATTTATTTATTAGTTTGTGGATGATTGGTGCGGTTATCTTTACCCTTTATCCACTCATCTATTCTTTTTATTTAAGTTTCCACCAAGCCTATTACAATCTTCAACAAGGGGTCGTGACCACGTTTGTTGGATTCCAAAATTATCTTAGTATTTTCCGTTCACAAACCCTTGTGCCACTGTATACAAGCTATGTGGGAAGAATGCTGATTGCCGTGCCACTGATCATTGTCTTCTCAATCATTATCGCCGTCCTTGTCAACATGCCGATCAAAACCAAAGCGATGTGGCGGACTATTTTCTTTTTACCCGTGATCATTTCTACTGGACCGGTCATCAATGAATTGAACGCACAAAACGCCATTACCTTGCCTAATTTACAAACCAGTGGTATCTATAGTTATATTGTTAATAATCTTCCCGATCTGATTGCCGATCCTTTAACCACGGTTATCAATTCGATGTTGGTGATTTTATGGTACGCAGGCATTCCCATCTTAATCTTTTTAGCAGGTTTGCAAAAAATTGATCCGAGTTTATACGAAGCTGCCAGCATTGATGGGGCGTCTCCGTGGATGCGGTTTTGGAAAATTACCTTACCATCAATCATGCCATTCACTGGTATCTCCATTGTGTACGTGGTTGTCTCCATGTCTTTATTTGTTGAACCAGGGGGTATCTTGGAATTAACCCGGATTCATATGTTGGTTGGCGCTCCTGATTCTGCATTTTGGTATGGCTATGGCTATGCCGCGGCGATGGCCTGGATTTACTTCTTACTGATGGTGTTCATCATCCTTGTCTTTATTCAGTTAACAAGAGAGAAGAAGAGGAAGGTTGTATGAAACTACCGACCTTGAGCGTGTCGCAAAAAGCAACATTACAAAAAATATTTATTGGAAAAACTTTTACCGATGGCTTGATCAATCGATTGGTGATTTATTTACTCTTGATTGGATTTAGTTACATTTACTTATATCCTTTGTTATTCATGTTTGTGAATAGTTTAAAGTCAGTGGATGATTTGATAAATCCTGGGGTTCAATGGATTCCCACGATGATTCAATGGGAGAATTATGCACGGGCTTTTACAGTGTTAAACTTACCAGAATCGGTGATTAATTCCACGATGTATGTCTTGCGTGTCAGCATCAGTGTCACGATTTCTAGCGCCTTCATTGGTTATGGATTTGCCCGTTTTGAATTTCCTTTGAAGAAACTTTTCTTTGCAATTATGCTGGCAACGTTCATCTTGCCACAACAAGTGACGATGGTTGCCAACATGTTGATCTATCGAGAACTGAATATTATTTCCAGTGAGTGGACGATGTTATTACCCGCGATCACCGGTCAAGGCATTAATGCGGCGATTTATATCTTAATTTTTTACACCTTTTATAAAACAATTCCTGGCATTTTAATTGAATCTGCAGAAGTTGATGGTGCTGGCCAGTTTCGTATTTTTCGTTCGGTGGTCTTACCACTCGCCATTCCTTCCTTTGTGATTGTGTTCCTCTTTAGTTTTGTATGGTATTGGAATGAATCCTTTATCACTGGTTTGTATGTTGGTGAAAAAATAACCTTACCGTTATGGTTACAAGCGTTCCGTTCTAGTTACGAATCGTTATTTCCTCCAGGTACTGCTGGTGCTGAACTCAATGAAGCGATTTTACTTGCTGGCAACATGCTGACGATTTTACCGTTGCTGATACTATACTTATTTGGTCAGAGATTATTTACCCAAAGTATTGATAAAACTGGGATTACTGGAGAATAAAGATGAAAAAAATCACCCCAATCTTCACGTTAGCTTTTATCCTGAGTGCTTGCACCCAAGCGAGTTCTTCTGGCGTACCAAACGGGCAAATTCCTTTGGTCCCTTTTACTGGATGTGGTGTCACTCGCTTGGATAATGATTGGGTGTGTACATGGGCCGATGAATTTGAGGGCGAGAATCTTAATCCGGATTATTGGAATGTTGAAATTGATGGTCAAGGCGGTGGCAATCAAGAAGCACAATATTATCGTTCTGAAAACATCACCGTTGCCAATGGTCAATTAACGATCACCGCCCAACGTGAAAATTTCATGGGCCGACAATACACCTCTGGTCGGATTAACTCGCGATATAAGATTGAGACCAAATTTGGACGGATAACCTTCCGTGCGAAAATGCCTGGTGGCCGAGGGACATGGGGCGCCATTTGGATGATGCCTTTATTTAATCGCTACGGCATCTGGCCAAGGAGTGGAGAAATCGACATGATGGAATATGTGGGTTATGAACCCGATGTGGTTCATGCCGCCACTCACTCACGTAAATTAAATCACACCCTTAATAACAACCCGCATGATTCTGAAGTTTTAGCTAATGCAGAAACTGCTTTTCATGATTTTGAAATGATCTGGTTGCCTGGGGAAATAAAAATGTTTGTGAATGGTTTGAACTATTTTACTTTCGCTTATGTCCCTGGCATTCATCAAGATGTCCCGCATCATCATGTGTTTCCCTTTCATGAAGAATTTTACTTTATTATTAATCTTGCCATTGGTGGCAATTGGGGCGGTGTTCAAGGCATTGATAGCGCAATCTTCCCAACCACTCTTGAAGTTGATTATTTAAGGTTATATCAATTAGATGTTGCTCGTATAGATAAAGAAAAACCTTCCGCGCCTAATCGCGTCTTCAATACGCAATTAAAAAATACGATTCACTGGGATCAAGGAAACGATGATATTTGGGTAGAGAAATATAATATTTTTCTAGATGGTCAATGGCATCGTGAAGTGAGCATTAACCAAGCAACCTTAACGGGACTCATCGTCAATCAAACTTACGACGTGCAAATTCAATCAATTGATTTTGGTGGAAGAATCTCAGCTCTATCAGAACCAATAGAATTTACTTTTGAGGCGTAACCTATGTTAAAACCTCACAAAAAATTAATTTTCTCTGATACGTTTACATCGCTTAACCGCGACGTTTGGAACTTTGAAGTTGGTGATAAGTGGTTTAACGATGAACGCCAATGTTATCGAGACTCTCCGAATAATACCCAATTCACCAAGGATGGGTTAAGACTCATCGCCACGCTTCATTCTGAACTTCATCATTGCCGTTATCAATCGGTAAGAATGAACACCAAAGGGAAAAAAGAATGGAAATATGGCACGTTTGTGGTTCGTGCAAAATTACCAAAAGGAAAAGGCTCTTGGCCAGCCATCTGGTTTTTAGGTCATGACATCGACAAAGTTAAATGGCCATTATGCGGAGAAATTGATTTGATGGAAATGGTTGGCCATGATCCGGAAGTCATTCATTTTAGTTTGCATTCACAATTGAACAATCACATCATCAAAACCCAACGGACAAAATTTCAACCGATTAAAGGCGTTCAAGATGGTTTCCATGATTACAAAATGATCTGGCGTCCAGAAGGAATAAGTTTCTTCGTGGATGAGAAGCATTATGTAACTTTTGAAAAGAAACCTGGCGATTCGGTTGAAAGTTGGCCATTTGATAAACCCTATTATTTAATTTTAAATATTGCCGTGGGTGGCATGTGGGGCGGACAAATCCATGAACCGGATTTACCCTACATCATGGACATCAACAAAGTGGAGGTTTACCAAGAATGAAAGTCATTGTTTCATCGGAAGCCGGCGCACGTTGGCAATTACAACCTTCAACTTCCCAATCTCAACCGCTAGGTTCTGTTCTTAAGCTTTTACCTAAACAGCAGTTTCAAACCCACCTTGGTTTTGGTGGGTCGTTAACCGAATCTGCCGCGTATACCATTAAAGAAAATCATGATGAGGCAACCATCCAATCGTTGCTTGATCATTATTTTACGAATGAAGGATTAGGTTATAACTTCACGCGAATTCATATGAACTCCAGTGATTTTGCCTTAGGTAATTACACCTATGTTGATCACGGAGATACGAGTCTAAAAAGTTTTTCTATTGCGAGAGAACAATCGTACGTCTTGCCGATGTTAAAGAAAGTATTAAAAAAAGTTCCTCAACTTAATATTTTAATTTCACCATGGTCACCTCCAGGTTGGATGAAAGACAATGCTCAGATGAATCATGGTGGTGTGTTAAAAAAAGAATTCCAATCGCTATGGGCGCAGTATTACATACGTTTTATTCAAGCGTTACAACAAGAAGGAATTCAACCTTGGGGTGTGTCGGTTCAAAACGAACCGGCGGCAAAACAAGTGTGGGACTCATGTCTATATTCTCCCGAAGAAGAAAGAGATTTTATTAAGTTTCATTTAGGTCCTCTGTTAAGAAAACACTTTGGCGATCAGATGAAACTTCTTGTTTGGGATCATAACCGTGACATCATGCTCGAACGCGTTCAACCGATTTATCAAGATCCTGTAGCCAGTTCCTTCGTCTGGGGAACGGCTTTTCATTGGTATGGAGAAGAAGTCTTTGCCAATGTTGGCAAGACCAAAGCGCTATTTCCTGATAAACATTTATTGTTTACCGAAGGTTGTATCGAAGGTGGCCCACGACCTGGTTCTTGGGATACTGGAGAACGCTATGCACGAAATATCATCGGTGATTTCCTTCAAGGTAACGAAGGCTTTATTGATTGGAATTTAGTGCTTAATGAACAAGGTGGACCAAACCACGTTGGCAATTATTGTGACGCACCGATTTTATTTGATCGCCGCCAACAAGTCGTGATTAAAAATAGTAGTTACTACGCGATTGGCCATTTCTCTAAGTTCATTGTCCCTGGTTCGATTCGCATTGGTTTTGAGGTGACATTACCGGTTGGCGTCCAAGCGGTTGCGTATCAACGACCAGATAAACAAAAAGTTGTTGTTTTACTCAACACCACAAAAACTACACTGGATGTATCTTTGCTAGATGGTAAGGTTTATCAAGTGGCTCATGTTCCGGAACGGGCGATGGTCACGTTATTGATTCATGAAAAATAGATTAAGCAAATTCACCATTCACGATCTTGCCGCCGACCTTTCATTAGCGCCTGGTACGGTGAGTAAAATCCTTAACGGCAAAGGAAATATTCCGGCTGAAACTAGAAACCGGGTTTTACAACGTGCCAAAGAAGTGGGTTATGTTGCCAATCATTCGGCTCGGGTGTTAAAAGCAGAACACACGTGGACGATTGGGGTTGTCTTTTCTGATATTGCTTCGTTTGGATTAGAACATCCATTTTTTGGATCCATCATTCAAGCGTTTAAAAACTTCATTGAAGACAAAGGGTATGAGATGGTCTTTATTCCTAAAAAAATTGGCGAACAACAACAAACCTATTTGCAATGGGCGACCAACAAAAGTGTGGATGGTGTTCTATTACTTACCGGAGATTTGAATGCGAAGGACATTCAAGAATTGATTCATGCAGACATTCCCTGTGTGTCGGTGGACATGGTTGATCCTTCGTTAGCAACCATCATCAGTGACGACCATCAAGGCATCGAATTAATCTTTAAACATTATCTTCAATTAGGGTTTCATTCCATTTATGCTTACTCGGGCTCAAACCTTTCCCGTGCCTATCAACAACGAAGTGAAGCTTTTGAAAAACTCATGAAGATTCACAAAACCAAACGACCCAAAGAAGCTTACTTTGTCACCGATCGTTATGGGGTTCAACATTATTACGAACAAGGTTTACTCTGGATTCAATCATGGAAAGAAAAACCAGAAGCGATCATCGCTTTCTCGGATGACATCGCGATGGGCCTGATTAAAGCACTGACTGAACTCGGTTATCGCGTGCCTGAGGATATTTCTGTTTCTGGATATGATGATATTCAATTTGCCAGTTTATTCTCACCAGCATTAACCACGATTAAACAAGATAAAAAAAGAATCGCAGAAACTGCGGCAATGAAACTATTAGACATCATTGAAAAGAAAGAAGTCTCTAAAGGCGTGACCACGGTCCCTGTTCAATTGATGATTCGCCACTCCACCAAACGGATTAAGTAACTTTGACCTTGGTGCGAATCAGATAAATGCTGATCGACAATAAAATCAAGATAAGACTAATACCCCAAAGTGGGATATCCCAAAAAATGAATTCGATAACCCCAAAGTAAAGCAACAGATTACCCATCGTTAGGAAAGCATATTGTAAAAAAGTTTCCCACCAAAACGGAAGGAATCTTTTGTGTTGGATCGTAAAGGCAATACGTAAGGGATAAGTGTAGACCAGCGGCATCCCAATCACGATGATGTGTTTCCAAGTGGGTTGTTTTCTGACCCAATCAATTGCTTTTCTTGTTGGGGTAAATCTTTCTAATTGGGCATTATTTTTTTGATGGAGAAAATGCACCAGCACATAAAACAAGGAAAAACCAATGGAAAAACCAACCAACAAGATTAGACTTGCAAGCCATATGGAGTCAATCAAGATGGTGAGGATGGTCAAGAGTAATAACGCTGCAGGACCTTCCACCGTGGGATGAAGAATGGCCAACATGAATATAACTAAAATACCAGCAAAACCTAACGTTAAAATCCATTCCTGAAACGATAACCAAGAGGTTTCTAGCATATCCATATTGTACCTTTTTTAAGATTTGGTTAAGAATGAAGTTGGTGGTATGGATTATGTTGAAGAATGTTAAACTAACAAAAAGAGGTCTTTATGGAAAAACAACCAACCGTAATCACAAAGTCTAAAGGGACAAAAAAGTTTACTAAAAAAGAATGGGCGTATATTTTTTATGATTGGGCAGAGTCAGCATACACAGTTATCTTTGCCACCTTTATTTTTCCGTTACTTTACGGCTATCTGAGTGTGGATGTCGGTGGTCTAGGACAAAACGTTGCCGACTCCTTGTTTGCGTTTCTCGTATCTGGGATTAGTTTAATCGTTGCTTTGCTATCTCCAATATTAGGCACCTTGGCGGATTATCGGGGTTTAAAGAAAAAATTCTTTTTAATCTTTTTCTTTGTTGGATTAATTAGTGCGGTGGCCTTAACATTTTATCCAGTCTTTGAAACCCAATCTTTATGGTGGATTATCTTAATTCCTTATGTGATCGGGACCGTCGGTTATACCGGAACGAACGTGTTCTATGATTCGTTCATTATTGATATGACCGATGATGAAAACATGGACCGTGTCTCCACGGCTGCCTACGCCTTTGGATATATCGGTGGGAGCACCATTCCATTAATCGTTGCGGTGGTCTTATTGAACATTCTCCCCGATGCGATTCCTGGCTTTACCATCACCTTAGGATTTCAAATCACCTTCTTATTTACCTCCCTTTGGTGGTTCATCTTTTCGATTCCATTCTTAAAAGAAGCCAACCAAGTGTATGGGATCAAACCAGAAAAATCGCCGGTGAAGAAAGCCTTTGGTCGTTTATTCAAAACCTTAAAAGAAGCAAGAAAATATCCAAAAATCTTTTTATTCTTACTTGCCTTCTTCCTCTATATTGATGGGGTTCATACGATCATTAATCTAGCGGCGCGGTTTGCGGTCAATGCTCTTGATATCCTTCCAGAAAATGAACTCACCACGTTACTGCCGATTTTCTTGGTCATACAAATTGCCGCCTTTATCTTTGCGATGATCTTTTCTCGATTAAGCAAAGTCATCAAAGCGGAAAAAATTCTTTTGGCGAATATTGCGACCTATGCGTTGATATCGATCTTCGGTGTCTTTATTCGCGAATTATGGCATTTCTATATCCTCGGGATTCTTGTGGCCTCCTCGCAAGGTTCTATCCAAGCATTATCCCGTTCTTACTTTGGGAAAATTATTCCTAAAGACAAGGCGAATGAATTCTTTGGATTGTACACCGTATTCTCGCGCTTTGCAGCCGTCATTGGACCCTTCATTGTTGGTGTTGTCGCAAGTTTAGTCACCCTTCAATTTGGGGATTTACCAGGCGGCAATCTTCGTTATGGTGTCTTATCACTCATCGTCTTGTTTATTGCCGGTGGATTGATTTTCAATCAAGCGAGAAAACTTCCTGATACGCCAAAGATTGACGGCTAATCATGCCATCGATTCTTACCCATCATTATTTTGCAAACACGTTCATTGATCGTCATCAAAAACGTTGGCCTTTTTTAAAACCAAATGCGCCATTGGTTTGGCTTGGTTCACAAGGACCTGACCCATTCTTTTTTTATGGACGTGCACCTTTTAAATCGAGATTGGCGAAAGAATCCATGAATCAATTTGGTTCTTTACTGCATAATCAGTCACCTCATCATTCCATCTGGCCTTTGATTAAACATGGATGGTTTGGTCCTAAAGCAGATGATGTCAGCAGGGCGTATGTCATGGGTGCCTTAACGCATTATGTCTTGGATCGCACATGCCATCCGTATGTTTTCTATCGAACGGGTTTTGATGAACAAGGTGGCTTAACCGACCATTACATGGCTGATCATGCCAAATTAGAAGTGGAAATGGATCTTGGATTAATCCTCCAATTAAAATTATCGCCATCAACCTATCAACCGAAGGTCACGCTTCAAGTCGATCCAGTGTCCTTACAATCGATTAGCCAACTTTATTTTCAAGCATTTCCTAAACACGTTAACCATGAAGCCTACCAACAAGCGGTGCAAGACATGAAGGCAACGTATCAATTTTTATATCACGGGTCTTGGGTCAATCGACTTCTGGTCATTTTGATTGCAGGAAAACGCTCATTACCATTTAGCTTAATTTATCCCAATAGGATTTCTTTGGAACGAAGCAAAACGGTGCTCAATCTTCACCATAAAAAATGGCGTCACCCTGTCACGGGCATTGCCTCCACGGAATCGGTGATGACCTTAATTGAAAAAAGTGACAAGATGATGGATAAGATAAGCGACCTATTGAGTCAAGATAAGGTCAATGAAGCGATGATCAACACATGGTGCGAAAACGTCGATTATGACGGCAAAGAGATTGGCACCACCATGCAGTACTTTCAATCATTTTATCCAAGTTACAAAGGTAAACCTAGTCAAGACCCATCCATCAACAAAAGTAAAAAGAAAAGCGTATAATATTTTTTTGTGAAGTTTCCTTGGATTCAATTCAACTTAAAATTTATCACCCTTTACGCCTTAGGTATCCTTGCCCTAGGGGCAGGGGTTGCGTTATTTGCCAGAGCAAACCTTGGGGTTGCACCATGGGACACCGCGATTTTGAATTTTAAACGATTATTAATATCCTTACAAATCTCCATTACACTTGGTCAAAGTTCGTTAATTCATTCATTTTGTTTATTGATGGTGGTTTTAATATTAGGACGCCGTTGGCAGTCCTTGATGGCCGTTATCCCCATGGTTGCCATTTCTTTATCGATTGATTTTTGGGATCGTCTTGTCTTCATTAATTTGCTTCCAGGTTCCTTAGATTTATTCACACGCATCATTTTCTTTTTGTTGGCAACCTTATTGATGACCTGGGGATTAGCAACAATCATTATTTCTGGATTTCCTCCGAATGTATATGATGATTTTCATCTCACCATTTTAAGAGTGTTTCACATTCAATCGTTTGCATTAGGTCGATGGATTATCGAGTTTATGGGGTTGGCGATTGGTTTAATCTATGCCTTGATTCAAGGCGATGGTTTGGGAAGTATTACCATCCTCTCCTTTGGATTGGCCGTGGCTTTCGGAAGCTTGATTACTTTTTTTGTCAACCAATACAAAACTCGTAAGATTTTAAATCGCCACTTATGAAAAAGAAATTAATTGCATCTAAATATCACATGATGAGTTATATCTTTGCCCTTTTAACCACAGCGTTTGGTGTCTTTTTAATGAAGTCCAGCACCCTTGGATTAGGACCATGGGGTGTCGCCGCTTTTGAATTGAATGCTTGGTTAAATCAGATATTAGGTTTTTTTACCTTTGGGATTGCCAGCAGTATTCATACCTATATCATGATTTTTCTCATCTTGTGGATTAACAAAAGTATCAAGTCTGCCTTTGTGTTTGTGTCGGTATTATTGATGAACGGAATGGTAGATATTTACGATTTTGTTTTATTTCCTGATTGGGAAGTATCCGGATTGTTATTGACGAGTTTATCTCACGGATTAGGATTTATCTTGTATTGCCTTGGTTCAGCTTTTTTTATTCTTTCGGGTTTTCCAGGGTTAGTGTTAGAAGAGTTTACTTTTTCAATGATGACATTAACCAAGAATAAAAACTATCCTTTGATTCGAACCATGGTTTCCTATTTCGGATTTGTTCTTGCCTTGATCTATGGTTACTTCTCTGGTACCAATGCCAATTCAATCACATTGCTTTCCTTTGTGTTAGGCGTTGCTTATGGTCCTTCGATTCAAGGGTTTGTCAAAATTATTCGCAAAACCTCATTAGGTATCAAGTTAACAACCGCCCGACCTTAAGCGGTTTGATATTCAGGGAACAACAACGTTTGACCGATGGTATTTGATGCAAGGTCATAACTAATCATTTGTTGATTCGAGAATGTGTGAATAAAGTCATTGATGATCACACCGCGATCCACTTGAACATAACCAGCTGAACTCGTTGGATGTTCGATTTTTTCAATCAATTGAATTGGGGTACTCGAGGTAAAGTCGATGGCAAAGATAAAGTAATAACTATGATAACTAAAATCGTAATAACCTTCTTCACCACGTGAGTCAGGGGTACTATCTGCTTGGATAAATGTTTGTTGATACGCATTCACCGCGAAGGCAAAGATACCATGGTCAATGGAGACGGTGATGGCTTTATGATCCCATAATGCTTCAGACCAAGCCCATTGCCAAGATAAGCGTTCTTCCTCAGGAATCCCGTCGAAAATTGCTTCGGTGAGCAGATAAGTTTGCATCACATCACTTTGACCTTCACGAACATCGTACGCAGAAAGTTTCATCCCTTTGAGTTGACCATTGTCATCCGCATCATAACCAAACCCGAGAACATAATCTTCACCCCATGGGTGTTGATACGTATCAAAACCTGGTAAAACAATTTCTTCACGAATCGAAGGACTTGCTGGATTGGTTAAGTCGATGATGTATAAAGGATCGGTTCTTAAAAAGGTGACCACATAAGCAAGGGGTCCTTGGAATCTTACCGACATGATGGATTCATTTGGTTTGCCTAAACCTTCTTCAATCAAACCAATGATGGCAAAGGTTCCGTCGTTTAAATCTTCAAGAATGTAGAGTCGGTTGGTAATCACTCGCGATTCCCAAGACCACCACCATTCATCCGCGCGATAATCCCAGACGGTATCCGTGGTGGCAATGCGAAACATGCCTTCATAAGCATCTAATGCAAATTGATTGATGGCAACGCCACGAATCGTTCCAACCGTGGTTAAGGTAAGATCCGCATTGGCAACATCCAAAGCAAACTTGAGGATGGTTGTGGTTTGATAACTTTGTGGATCTTCCCAAAGATAATTGGACTGGGCTAAATAAAGATGGTTAGCATCGACATATAACTTTTTATAGTCAGGCGTGGTGCCTAAGTAACCAGAGGCTTGATATTCAATCGTATCAGGATTGGATCGTAAGCGGATGCCGGTGAATGTGGTCATCGCGTAGAAATTATCTTCTTCAACGAAGGCCATGGAAGCATAAGGCATATAGGATTTAGGTTCATCGTTTTCAAGGTAATAAGGTCTTAAATCCACAGTATTGTCATAGGTATAAAAATAGTGATGACCGACAAGATACAAGGTTTCTCCTATGACGGTTTCAACATTCATGATCGGTACAATTCGGTGATCGATAAATGCAGAGTTTGTATTAAGTGTGTACACCACAGTTAAGGATTGGCGGTCAATCAAGACGACGGAACCAGTGGGTTGCCACCATCGAAAATCAGCACAAAAATAAACATCTCCGTTTTCATCTTCGGTGGCACAGCTATTTTGGTTTATAGAATAGCGATAGCCAATGATGACAAGATAGTCGTCGGTTAAATACATGCTGTCTGTAAAGATGGTGTCGTCTTTGGTTTCTAAGTTGATGGTGGTCACATACGTAACATCATTATTGGTAGCCACTTGCATGACGCGAATCCGACTGTCCCAACGACTTGCATAATAGATAAACTCGCCATCGGTTTTAATGACATCGCCTTCTTTGATACCAGCCACTTGGCTATTGGTATCGACAAAAGAATTTTTTTCATCCGATTGACTTGTGTTCATATCTTCAGCAACCCCAGGAGCTGGATTGCCATCCGTGAGTTGCCTGTCTTCTTGAGCAGATTGAAGTAAGCTTCGTAAATGACTTTCATCTTGAATTTGTTGAACCCCGACCGGCATTAAAGGCGCAGAAACGTTTGACCTTGCAGTCACCGTTCCTACCAAGAGTACTGATGTCATCGTTAACCAAGTGATCATCGAAAGTGGTTGAATTTTTGGATTAACCTTGGATTGAAAAGGCAAGGCAACCCATATAAATCCAATCAAAAAGCCTAAAAATCCCACAAAAACCATTAAATTTAATAAATTATTCATTTTTTTAATTTATCCTTTATACCTTATAGACAATATAGTATCCCTTTTCTTTCTCGAAATCGCGATGGAATTAAGTTAAAATAGGATTATGGCAGTAGCAAATGTTAAATATGCCCGGTTATATGCGTTCTGTAAGTACTGGTATGACCCGACCCATGAACACATGAAACCAAAAAGCCCTGCAGGGGGGTTTTGGGAATACGACCCTCAAACGGTGTGTGTATCTCAACTATAAGGTCTGAACAAAAAATCGAACGCATCCTGTCCAAAAATTGAACCTAAAGTCCACCTTCCAAAATAAATTGTTCTCAATATAAATAAAAAAGGAAACCCCACCCATGATTTACACGATTACCTTAAATCCAAGTTTAGATTATTATCTAGATTTACCTAAGTTAAAACTTGGAACATTGAATCGCGCAACGGACTCTCATGTCGTTGCTGCGGGAAAAGGCATCAACGTTTCCGTCATGCTCAACATCCTTGGCGTGAAATCAACCATTCTTGGTTTCTTTGGTGGATTTACTGGCGATTACTTACTGAGCCAATTAGGTCGATACCTCAATATTCACCTACGGCCAACCATGGTCAAAGGCACGTCAAGAATTAACGTTAAATTAATTCACGACCAAGAAACTGAATTGAATGCAGCAGGTCCAGAAATTAGTGGATCGGAATTAAATAATTTATTGAATCAATTAAATACCATCACCCCAAAAGACATTGTGGTCATCTCTGGTTCCTCCACAGCCAACGATAAAACAGGCTTGATTGAACAAATTATCAAATACATTATTCAACGTAAAATTGATTTTGTTCTTGATGTTTCTGGGCAAGAATTAAAGAAGCTCATTAAATATAAGCCACTGATTATTAAACCAAACTTATCAGAGTTCCAATTCTTAGCAGATACCGATGCAACCGATATCAAAAAGTTATTCACACAAGCTAAAAAAGTGGCAGAAATTACTCAAAATAGAGTCCTGCTTTCCTTAGGGGAAAATGGCGCAATCTTTGTTGATAAAACCAAGGCTTATCATGTCGAAGCCCCTCGTGTGAAAGTCAAACACACCGTGGGCGCAGGTGATGCATTATTGGCAGGATACATGTCTCGATTTGAAAAAACCTCTGATCACAAAGCTTCATTAGCGTTTGCCATGGCCCTTGCAGTTAAAAAAGTAGAAGGTGCAGACATTACCAACCTCAGTGAATTAGAGGCACTCGCCAATACGATTAAAATCAAATCGCTTTAATCATGAAGCTCAACTATCAACGAACGATCCTCATCGGGCTAGCCTTCCTTAGTGTCCAAATGTTTTGGGGTTTCTATGAAGCCATCATTTCCAAAATGCTTGTGGACTCTTTTGGTTTGAATCCATTTTGGTCTAATTTTGTCATGACCTTTGATAACTTACTTGGGCTTTTTCTATTACCGTTCTTTGGTACGTTATCTGATCGTTCAACCTCTAAATTAGGGAAACGTACGCCATTCATTACGATTGGAATCATCGTTGCCGCGATCTTTATTGTCGGTGTTGCCGTGGTTGATTTTTATCAACAAAGTGCCGTGGTAGGTGCTGGTATTTTAGAGATTACCCAAACAGGCAATCAATATTCATTTGCGATTGCCCAAGAATTAAAAGATCAAATCATGTTGATTGCCAATGCCAACGAACGTGCATTCACCGTCATTGGCGATGTGGTTTATTTCACCTCTAAATTAGATGCATCCTTTGTCCGATATACTTTGGTCTTTGAACAAGTGACCATGATTTCCCCCTTGTATTTAATTCTTTATATCGCCACCTTATTTATCGCCCTCATCTCGATGTCTTATTATCGAACCCCTGCAGTTTCCTTGATGCCTGACATCACCCCTAAACCTTTCCGAAGTGTTGCCAACGCGATCATCAATTTAATGGGTGTGCTTGGCTACATTGTTGCAACCTTAATTATCAATGCAGCAACCGAAGAATTTACACCTTATGTTCGCGCCTTTATCATGCTTTCTTTAAGCCTCGTTGCCATGCTTGTCTTGTTTCGATTCTTTGTCAAAGAAGTCGCCTGGGTTAAAGACATGCACCGCATATCGATTGAAAAAGGTTATGAAACGGAAGCGGAAGAACAAGATCGCAAAGACAATGTCGTCACCCCATTAAAAAAAGAATATCGTCTTAGTTTTTGGTTAATCATGACATCTGTCTTTTTATGGTTCTTTAGTTTCAACGCGGTCACCACCAAATTTACGGATTACGCCAGCAACGTCTTGGAGTTAACCAATTATGTATTACCAGTGACGGTTGCCAACGTCGCAGCCTTGATTGGGTTTTTACCCCTGGCCGCTTTGGCCAATAAAATTGGTCGTCGCAAAACAGTTCTTTTAGGGATTTTGATGCTGGCATCTGGGACATTAGCAGGCTCATTTTTAACCGTCAGCACTGCTTGGATTGTTTATCTAATCATGCCAATTGCTGGTTTAGGGTTTGCTGCGATTAACGTCAATTCCTACCCCATGATCGTGGAAATGTCTTCTGGCAGTAATATCGGGAAATATACGGGTTACTATTACACCGCTTCGATGGCTGCACAAATATTCACCCCACTTTTATCAGGAGCATTGATGACCACTTTCGGATTAGGACTGTTATTTCCTTATGCAACCTTCTTTGCCTTAGCGAGCTTTGGCACCATGTATTTTGTCCGTCATGGAGAAGCAAGTAAACTCAAAACCGAGTGATATAATAAGAGCGAATCGAGGTGACCCCTATGATCATTGGTGTCCCAAAAGAAATTAAAAAATTAGA
>DBCA01000023.1:0-3164 GCA_002292805.1 Caryophanales bacterium UBA970 | reverse complement strand
GATCTGGTTTTTCTAATCAGGAATATACCCAAGTTGGCTGTACCATCTTAACAACGATTGCCGACGTGTATCGTCAAGCGGATATGATCATTAAAGTCAAAGAACCCCTTGAAGAAGAATTTAATTTACTTAAACCAAACCAAATTTTATATACCTTCTTACATTTGGCAGCCGCCAAACCTTTAACGCTTGCCTTACTTAAAAACAAAGTGACTGCCATTGCTTATGAAACCATCAAAGATAAGAATGGACGTTTACCTGTGTTACGACCGATGTCTGAAGTCGCGGGTCGGCTTGCCGTTCAAGAAGGGGCAAAATATTTAGAAAAATCTTTTGGCGGACGTGGCGTTCTCTTGGGTGGGATTCCAGGTGTGGAAGCTGGACACGTGGTGGTCTTAGGTGCCAACGGTTATGCTGGGTTTAACGCGACTCAAATTGCGTTGGGGATGCAAGCGAACGTCATTGCGATTGATGTTTCTTTCTCCCAAGTGGAAACGTTATTGCCGATGGCCAATGGCCGCTTAACGATTCTTCCTTCCAATGAAAAAAACATTCTACAATCCATTCAAAAGGCTGATTTAGTCATTTCTACAGTCCTCATACCAGGGGATGCGGCACCAAAATTAATTAAGAAACAATATTTATCCACCATGCCCAAAGGTAGCGTGATTGTCGATGTGGCGATTGACCAAGGTGGTAGCACGGAAACCAGTCATGTGACGTACCATGATCAACCTATTTATGAAGTCGATGGGGTGATTCATTATTGTGTGGCGAATATGCCGGGAGCAGTCCCAAGAACCTCAACGATTGGTTTAAACCAAGCAACCTTACCTTATGGTTTAGCGATTGCCAATTTAGGTTTTAAACAAGCGATGAAGAATGATGCGGGTCTAGCCAGTGGACTGAATACGTATCAAGGTCAATTAACCTTTCCAGCATTAGCGCAAATATTTTCCTTACCTTTATTGAAAATTAGCGATGTGCTTTCATCACGTTAATCATCGTTAACGCCGCGTTAGCACATTCATAACCTTTGTTGGTACGATCATTTTTGGATCTTGCTTCGGCTTGAGCTTCATTGTCGGTGGTGAGGACACCAAAGATCACTGGCTTCATTAATTTTAAACCGACATCCATGATTCCTCGTGCTGTTTCTGAACACACATAATCGTAGTGACTGGTATCACCGCGAATCACGGCCCCTAAACATACCACGGCCGCAGTGAGCGCTCGTTGACCTGCAGTGAAGGCGGCAAGGGGAAGTTCAAACGCCCCAGGAACACGGGTAATGATAATATCCTTGTCTGGAAATTTTGCATCCTCCAATGCACGCAACGCGCCTTGAAGTAATTGTTCAGGGATCGGGTTATTAAATTCAGACACAATGAGATGAATTTTTTTCATGATGATGACCTCCTTAAGGTTTCATGAGTTGGCCAATGTCTAGGATTGGCATCTTTAATTTTTTTGCCATCTTCAATAAATCTGGTCGTCTTGCCATCTTGCCATTAGGAAGAATAATTTCACAAATGACGGCAACGGGATGAAGCCCTGCAAGTTGCATTAAGGCTAATGACGCTTCGGTATGGCCGGGTCTTTCTTTGACACCACCACGTTTTCCAATCAAGGGAAACATATGACCTGGTCTGACAAAATCTTGTGGTTTTGAATTTGGGTTTGCTAATAGAATTAATGTGTCAGCACGTTCTTTTGCACTAATCCCTGTGGTGTTTGTTTTCGCATCAATCGACACGGTAAAGGCGGTTCGAAACGATTCCGTATTGCTGGCGACCATGATCGGAAGTTGTAAGCGATGGGCAACATCCTGATGAATAGGAGCACATACCAATCCTTTACCTAAGGTGATCATGAGGTTGATGGATTTTTCAGTGGCAAATTGTGCTGCCATGACAAAATCGCCTTCGTTTTCACGATGCTGATCATCGACAATTATGATCATCTTTCCCTTTTGAAGAGACTGTATTGCTTGCGGTAATGTTGAAAATGGTTGGTTCATCGTTTGCTCAGTTTCTCAATGTATTTGGCAATCATATCGACTTCAATGTTGACAGGGTCACCAATCTTTTTTTGTAATAAAGTTGTATTGGCTTTGGTGTGAGGAATAATCCAAACCTCAAACTGATCGTTCGTCACCTTGGTTAAAGTTAAAGAAATGCCATCAAGGGCAACACTGCCTTTTTCAATCATGTATTTGGTGAGTGTTGCGGGTAAAGAAATGGTGACAATGGTGGCAATCCCATCTTGACGAAGTTGTTGAATCTTACCAACGCCATCCACGTGGCCAGAGACTTGATGACCGCCATTGCGTTGATTAGGTGCAAGGGCTCGTTCTAGATTAATTCCCGATCCCTCTTTCCATAAAGAGAGTGCAGTTTTGGAAATGGTTTCGTTCATGACTTCCACTTGATAACGTCGCCATCCTTTGTTAATCACGGTTAAGCAAATGCCATCATGGGCGATGGAATCGCCAATCTTAGTCCCTTTGAGAATCTTGGACGATTCAACGGTGTAACGAAATCCAGCGTCCAGCTTCTCGATTTTTTGAATACGACCAATGGTTTCAATGATGCCTGAGAACATAGTTTATTTAAACCTTTCAAAGTAAAGTTGATTGAGGATTCGATTCTCTTCATCCATCAAACCAGTGATGACTTCGATGCCAGCTTCTTGGAGCATTCGTACGCCATCGCCATTCTCAATCGGGTTTGGATCTAGAGAGGCAACAAACACTTTTTTAATTCCCTTTCGAATCACAAATTGAGCACAAGAAGGAAAGTAGTCATCATGGGCACAAGGTTCTAAGGTGACATAAAGGGTTGCACCTTTCACATCAAAATCTTGATCCTTAAAGGCATCAAATTCAGCGTGAAGACCAAGAAGCTTTTGATGAAAGCCTTTGGTGATGATTTGTTGGTTTTTGACGTATACAGCTCCGACCATAGGGCCATCCCCCACGCGATCTTTGCCCATTGCGGCAAGCATCAGCGCTTGCTTCATCAAATCCATATCTGTTCTTTTTTTCAATGAAAAACCCTGACCTTTTTGATAAGTTCAGGGTATAGCAAGAAAAAAGTAAATCTTCTTTCATCCAGACTTTACGGTCGCCACTTGAATTGCACAAGTTCCTGCATTGCTGCTCG
>DBCA01000044.1:919-6458 GCA_002292805.1 Caryophanales bacterium UBA970 | reverse complement strand
TTGTTCTCTCTTGCCATCTTTATCCTTGCGTCCATCACCGATTTTCTTGATGGTTACTTAGCAAGAAAACTAAATTTAATCACCAATTTAGGTAAGTTCCTTGATCCATTGGCAGACAAACTATTAACCAATAGCTTGTTGATACTATTAATGATTACCCCAGCATGGTTGGTGGAAACGTCGATGCTACGGGTTCCAGCATGGGCCGTCATCATCATGATCACTCGCGATTTAACGGTTGATGGGATTCGCATGATTGCGGTGAGTGAAGGAAAAGTGCTTGCGGCGAATGTTTTCGGAAAAGTAAAAACATTCTTACAAATTTTTGCGATTATTTTCTATTTATTAAATGATGCGTTGTTTGCATCCTTATCGTTACCAAGTGGATGGAGCATCACCGAAGTCACGTTATATATGGCTGCGATTGCCTCATTATTCTCGTTGATCAACTATATTCAGCAAGGATGGACATTCATTCGCCATGGATAAGGTCATTGCATCCCTACGTGCTCATCAATTAACGATTGCCACCATTGAAAGTTTCACCGGTGGATTACTTAGTGATGCGTTAATCAATCATCCAGGCATCAGTGATGTCTTTGTTCAAGGTGTGACCCTTTACCAACCCGAAAGTAAACGTCGATGGCTAGGTTTAACTTCACAACAATTTGATTCATTGAACTTAGTGTCAGTGTCAATGATTGAGCAATTGTTAAAAAAAGGCATTGCCAATCAAATGGCCAACATTGTTATCGCCACCACGGGCAATGCCGGTCCCTCCGTTCAACCTCATTCAACCCTTGGTGAAGTTGTGATTGGCGTCAGTAATGGCAAACATTCCCTTACGGAAAAACTGATGTTGAAAGGCAATCGAAAGGATATACGTCTCCAAGGAGTTCAAGCAACGTTCGTTTTACTAGAACGCTTTATAAGCACCTATTATTAAACAGATATCAAATCTTGGTATAGTAGAGAGGATAAAAAAGGAAACCATTATGGCAAAAGAAAAAAAAGAAAAAGATCAAAAAGATGAGGCTTTAGAAGAAGCCATTCGTAATATTGAAAAAACCTACGGTAAAGGTGCGGTCATGAAACTTGGTGAAAGACCAGAGACCGGCATCGATACCATCCCTACAGGGTCTATCTCACTCGATATTGCCTTAGGGGTCAATGGTTATCCTAAAGGAAGAATCATTGAAATCTTTGGTCCAGAGTCTAGTGGTAAAACAACGCTTGCCTTATCAGCGATTGCCGAATCACAACGACGGGGAGGTCGTGCTGCGTTTATTGACGCTGAACATGCCATTGATCCTGTTTATGCTAGAAAACTAGGCGTGAACATTGATGAATTGATTCTTTCCCAACCAGATAATGGTGAACAAGCCTTAGAAATTGTGGAAATGTTAGCCCATTCGAATGCGATTGACCTCATTGTGGTTGATTCCGTCGCAGCCCTCGTTCCTCAAGCGGAATTAGATGGGATGATGGCAGATAACCAAGTCGGGCTTCAAGCGCGATTGATGTCAAAAGCCATGCGTAAACTAGCGGCGGTCTTAAATAAATCGAATTGCACGGTTATCTTTATTAACCAACTTCGTGAAAAGGTCGGCATCGCTTATGGCAATCCAGAAGTCACCTCTGGGGGTCGGGCTTTAAAGTTCTATGCCTCGGTACGATTAGATATTCGTCGATCCGAAGCCATCAAGGTTGGTGAAACAATCATTGGTAACATGGTGAAGATCAAAGTCGTTAAAAATAAAGTTGCGCCTCCATTCATGTTTGCAGAAATTGAATTACTCTTTGGTCAAGGGTTCTCCAAAACTGGTGAAATCCTCGATAAGGCTACCGAGTTAGGATTGATTAAAAAAATGGGGTCTTGGTATGAATTAGAGGGTACACGGCTTGGTCAAGGTCGGGAAACGGCGAAAGAATATTTAAAAGCCCATCCTGAAATTATTGAAAAACTTGAAAAAAGAATAAAAACAGGCGAAATTTAATAAAAACAAAACCCAAGGAAACCCTTGGGTTTTTTATTGATAGAAAATTCTTCATGTATTTGCTATCATAAAGAAGTATCTTCGGATACTGGATATAGATTCGCATTCGTCGTTTAGAAACTTAACCAGGTGTAAACCTGATAAAAATCACATAAGATTCATCGATTTTAAACGAAGTTTTGCATTTTTTTATACCAACATCAATTGAAAGGAACATCACTCGTCATGATGCTTTCCTATACTGAAAGGAGACGTTATCTATGGTAGATCTACCTATTCTTATTTTACTTACGGTTTTAGCGTTAATTATTGGGGTTGTTTTGGGGATTTTTATTTACTACAGTTTGCCTATTTTTCGAGCCAAAGAAGCGATGAAGAAGGCTGCCAAGTTGATCAAGGATGCAGAAATCAAAGCTGATCACTTGGTAAAAAATGCCCAACTCGACGCCAAGCAAACTGTCTATGAACTCAAGCAAGAAGCTGATAAAGACATCAAAGAACGAAAAGTTGAAGTCAATCAATTTGAAAGCAAACTCTTTCAACGTGAACAAAGCATTGATCGTCGTGATCAAGCCTTGATGCAAAAAGAAAAGAATTTAGAAGAAAAGTTTGAATTACAACAAAAACGGATGACCGAAATTGAAAGAAAAGAAGAAGTTTTACAATTAAAACTTGATTCCATCATTCATGAATTGGAAAAAGTCTCCGGGATGTCCACGCAAGAAGCAAAAACGGAAATTCTTAACCGTGTCGAAGCAAAGTTAAGCAAAGAAATCGCCGGGATGATTAAAAATAGAGAACAAGAAGCCAAGGATCAAGCGCATACGATTGCCAATGAAATTCTTGGGATGACGTTAAATCGTTACGCTCAAGATTTTGTCACCGAAAGAACCGTGTCTGTGATTCACTTACCAAGTGATGAAATGAAGGGTCGAATCATTGGTCGTGAAGGGCGTAATATTCGTTCCTTAGAACAAGCATTAGGGGTTGATTTAATCATTGATGATACTCCAGAAGTCATCACCGTCAGCTGCTTTGATCCAATTCGAAGAGAAACGGCGAAACGTACCTTAGAAATTTTATTAAAAGATGGCCGCATTCAACCGTCCCGCATTGAAGAAGTCTCTGCCAAAGTCAAAAGCGAACTTGGTGAAGTCATGCACAAAGCTGGACAAGAAGCAGCCTTCCGTCTTGGTTTAGGCAACATCCATCCAGAACTATTAGATTTAGTTGGTCGCTTAAAGTATCGGACTTCCTATGGCCAAAATGCTTATGACCATTCCATTGAAGTCGCCAAACTTTGCGGCATCATGGCAGCAGAATTAGGTGTGGATCAAAACATGGCCAAGCGTGCAGGATTACTCCATGACGTCGGTAAATCGATCGATTTTGAAATGGAAGGGTCTCACGTCGAATTAGGGGCACGTTATGCGAAGAAGTACAACGAACCAGACGTGGTTATTAATGCCATTGAATCTCACCACGGCGATGCAGAAATTAAATATGTCACCTCGCACTTAGTGATTGCCGCGGATACTTTATCTGCTGCTCGACCAGGGGCGCGAAGTGAAACCTTAGAAACGTATGTCAAACGGTTAGAACAATTAGAAGTCATTTGCAAATCCTATGAAGGGGTTGCTCAAAGTTATGCGATGCAATCAGGACGTGAAGTTCGCATCATGGTTGTTCCTGACAAGATTGATGATGCCTCAGCGTTAAAATTAGCGCGTGATATCAAAGACCGCATTGAAGCAGAAATGACCTATCCTGGTCAAATCAAAGTCTCGGTCATTCGCGAGTATCGGGCAATCGAAACCGCAAAATAATCGGCGATGAAGTTTTTGTTTATTGGCGATATTGTTGGCAGTTTTGGTCGGGCCATGGTGGCGAAACATTTGCCACGTCTTAAACAAGAACTTAAGTTAGATTTTGTCATTGCCAATGCAGAAAATGCCAGTCATGGTAAAGGATTAGTGCGCAAGCATTATGAAGAATTATTAGCCTCTGGCATTGATGTCATGACTTTAGGGAACCATTACAATGCCAAAGGAGAAATTCGCGATTATCTTGACCAAACGGTTAGCTTAGTCAGGCCACTAAATTTAAAGCACCCTTTTCCTGGTCCAGGGACATTGATGCTGACGGTGAATGGGAAAAAAATTCGCGTCACCAATATTTTAGGTCAAGCATTCATGAACGAGGAAGTTCATAATCCGTTTGATAGTTTGTTATCGATTATTCAAACCACGGAAAAAGCTGATATTCACATCGTTGATTTTCATGCAGAAGCAACTGGAGAAAAGTATGCGATGGGGTATGCTTTTGCCGGACAAGTCACCGCGGTGTTTTGTACGCATACCCATGTTCAAACCAATGATCTTAGAATGTTAAATCAACAAACTTTATACATATCCGATGTTGGCATGACTGGCCCTTATCTTGGCATCTTAGGTGTGAAAAAAGAAACCATCATTGCCCGATTATGGAAACAAGAAAAGAACGTCTTTGAACTTGCTGATGATGGCGAATCGGTGTTGTCTGCCGTGTATGCTGAAACCGATGATCAAACCAATCTCGTCGTGGATTCAAAAACGATTTTATTCACAGATAAGGTAAAATAGGATTATGGCAGATTCAAAGTTAAACATTACAGAAAAACCAGATTTAGATAAAGCTCGATCACGCGTTCGTCAGGAAATCCCTGTGGTTCGCGATGAGATTGTTGTCCCAGAACGTTTGATTCAATTTGCCCAAGGAAAAAAATATTTCATTCGCACCTATGGCTGCCAAGCCAATGTGCGCGATGAAGAAAACATGCGGGGTTTATTAGAACTGAGTGGTTTTGCTTCTGTGGACGATGAAAAGTCGGCAGACTTGGTGATCATCAACACCTGTGCGATTCGAGAAAACGCAGAAGATAAAGTGTTTGGAGAATTAGGGATTCTTAAAGGACTAAAGGCGATTAAACCTGACATGCTCATCGCCGTCAGTGGTTGCATGGTCCAACAAACCCATATTGTCGATACGATTACGCAAAAATACCGGCATGTCGATCTCATGTTTGGCACCCATAACATTCATCATTTACTTGAATTATTGGACGAAGTTTTTACCAAAAAAACACGAGTAGTTAACGTTCCTTCTAAATATGGTGAAATTGTTGAGAACATGCCTTCAAAACGAAATCATCGTTTTAAAGCATTTGTTAACATCATGTATGGTTGTGATAAATTTTGCACGTACTGTATTGTTCCTTACACAAGAGGCAAAGAACGTTCGCGGCTCAAGGAAGATGTGCTCAAAGAATGTCATGAACTCGTCAATGACGGCTATCAAGAAATCACCTTGGTTGGCCAAAACGTGAATTCCTATGGTAAAGATTTTAAAAATGGAACCAATTTTGCTCAACTTTTAGAAGCGGTTGCATTAACAGGGATTCCCCGATTACGATTCATGACGTCACACCCATGGGACTTTACTGATGAGATGCTAACGATGATTGCCAAACATGACAACATCATGAATCATATTCATCTTCCTTT
>DBCA01000044.1:0-851 GCA_002292805.1 Caryophanales bacterium UBA970 | reverse complement strand
GACCTCGTCAACAAAATGAAGACAACCATTGCGAACGTGACCTTAACCACCGATATCATTGTTGGCTTTCCTAATGAAACTGAAGCCCAATTTCAAGGAACGATGGACCTTGTGGAAAAAGTTGGTTTTGAAGCAACTTTTACCTTTATTTATTCACCAAGAAAAGGAACCCCTGCTCACAAAATGTTAGACAATGTTCCTTATGAAGAAAAACAAAAGCGATTCTATCGCCTCAAAGAATTAGTGGATAAAATTGCCAAAGAAAAATCCGTGTTAATGGTCGGAAAAACTTATTCCGTGTTGGTTGATGGTGTCAGTAAAAACAATCCAGACAAATTATCCGCATACACTGAAAGTAGCAAACTCGTCCATTTTGTCGGTGACCATTCTTTGATTGGAAAAATTGTCAGGGTGAGAATTGATGAAGCCAATGCGTACACCTTGTTTGGAACCTTAGTCGATGACCAAGCTTGACGAAGGTATTGATCAATTATCTAAGGCGATTAAGTCACTTCCTGAAGTGAAACAGTTTTTTTCATTACGAGAACAAATCTTAAAAGATCCCTTTTTAAATGAACAACAAGCATTAATGAAACATCATCAAAAAATCATGATGAAACATATTGCCGATGCTGACATCTATAAAAAACACCAAGAAGCCTATAAGCAATGTCAGGGTGAATTTGATCAACATCCGCTTGTGGTCAATTATGTTAATTTAAAAGAACAATTATCTCCTTTATTAAACCAACTCCAATCGATTATTGAGTAAGTCATCATCTACCTTCTTTGGTATGATAAGAGGTGAAGACATGAAAAAAAGCACCGCACCTTACACCCCGATGATGATG
>DBCA01000029.1:1513-3448 GCA_002292805.1 Caryophanales bacterium UBA970 | reverse complement strand
TTGCCATTGGAACGGGTGTCGTTGCATGTTGAATCGCAATCTTTAAATCTTTTAAGAAATGTTTGAGATAAAAGGTGGCTTGCCAATCCTGTTGCATCATTTTTTCTCCATATGCGGTTACGCTGTATGATTGAGCGGCCCCAGAGGAAAGAATCGTTAACACTTGAGATAAAGAAAGCTTTTTGGACTGGGCAAAGGCGATAGCCTCTGCTAACCCTGCTAATTGACCGGCAATTGCAATTTGGTTTGCAAGTTTTGCAAATTGACCTTGTCCCGCTTCACCAACATAAAGCACGCGTTTTCCTAAAGTATCAAAAATCGTTTTAGATTTTTCAAAAGTTTCTCTATCTCCACCGACCATGATGGTTAGGTTTTGCTCTTGAGCACCTTTTAAGCCACCCGTTACAGGTGCATCAAGTATAGAGACAGATTGTTGCTTAAATTTTAAATATAGATGGTTGGCAAGTGAAGGACTTGACGTTGTTAAATCGATTAAGATAGTTCCAGGTTTAATTTTTTTATCGATCTTTGCATACACTTGCTCGACATCTTCTGGTGTACCCAGCATGGTCATGATGATGTCTTGATCTTGAATAGCAGATTCTAAACTTGAAACTACATTCATATGGCTCGATACATTCATTATTTTATATTGACTGCGAGTGTACACCGTCACTTGGTGATCACGACTAAGATGGGTCGCCATTGGTTTTCCCATCACACCATATCCAATCCATGCAATTTTCATATGTCATCATCATATCGAAAGATGGCGATGAAACCAAGTTGTGATAAAATTGAAACATTATGGAAATTGCGCTTAGTTTATTCTTATTAACCTATATAGCCTTACTTATTTTTTCAAATTATAAAGCTTGGATTGCCCTCGGGGTCGCTGCTTTATTTATCATCCTTGGTTATACTCCTCTCAGTGATGTTTTTTCTGCTGAGATGAATTGGAATGTCTTTATGATTATTGCGGGAACGATGATTGTGGTTACACAATTTATTGAATCTGGTATGCCTGCTTTATTGGCAGATTGGATGATGCGGCGCGTCTCCTCGACAAAATGGGCGATTATCTTGCTTGCGACCTTTGCTGGTCTTGTTTCTGCTTTTGTTGATAATGTTGCAACAGTTTTAATTGTGGCGCCTATTGCCTTAGACATTGCCAAAAAAACAAAGATGTCACCTGTGCCACTGATTGTTGCCGTTTCAGTTTTTGCCAATATTCAAGGATTTGCAACGTTAGTGGGCGATACCACGTCGGTCATGCTTGCAGGTGCTCAGTATGGCGATATGAATTTCTTTGAATTCTTTTTCATTGAAGGAAAAATAGGCCCCTTCTTTATTGTGCAAATTGGTACCATCATGAGTTTGGTCATGCTTTGGTTTATTCTTGGTAAACACCATGAAGCATTAAACTTTACACAAAAAACAAGTGTCAAAGACTTAGCACCGACCTTGTTTCTTGGTTTAATCTTAATCTCTTTAATTGTTGCTTCCTTTATCCCCAACACACCAAATGAAATGAATGGTTATATTACTCTCGGTATCGCGTTGATCTTTGTGATGTACCGCTTATTATTTAATCATGAAAAACGAGCTGTACTAGAAGCATTTAAAGCGATTGATTTTGAAACGCTCGGCTTGTTATTTGGATTATTTATTCTTATTATTGGTTTAGACAATCAAGGCGTGATTGAAGCGATGGGTCAAATATTTGAATCCGTAGGCAATAACGATCCCTTTATAATTTATACATTTGTTGTGCTGATCTCAGTTTTGATTTCGGCCTTCATCGATAATATTCCATATGTTGCCACACTCTTACCAGTCATGATGGGGGTTGGACAAACTTTAAATTTAGGTTTACCTCCCTATTTATTACTGTTTGGATTATTGGCAGGTGCAACATTGGGTGGTAACCTTACG
>DBCA01000029.1:0-1486 GCA_002292805.1 Caryophanales bacterium UBA970 | reverse complement strand
CGATTGGAGCGTCTGCAAATATCGCTGGCATTGGCTTTCTTAGAAAACTTGGTTTCCAAGTTAAATTCTGGGATTTCTTCAAAATTGGTTTTCCTATTACCATGGCAGCTTTGTCCACGGGTTATATCCTTATTTTCTTAATTTATCGTTAAGTTTGCATCTTAACCAAAAATAAACGCAACTTAATTTGTATTTGAGATACCAATGCAATTAATTGCTCGTATAATGGTTTTTGTATTTGGAGGTCAAATCAATGTTAGTTTTAAAAGGTATCGTTAAAAATTACTTCGTAGCAGGACAACCCTTCCCGGCTTTAAGAGGCGTTGATCTTTCCTTTCGCAATAATGAGTTTGTTTCAATCCTAGGTCCTTCAGGTTGTGGTAAGACCACCATGATGAACATTATTGGTGGATTAGACCGATATACCTCTGGCGATTTAATTGTCGATGGTAAATCCACCAAGAATTTTACAGAATCAGAATGGGATAGTTATCGAAATGCAACGATTGGTTTCGTATTTCAAACGTATAATTTAATTTCTCACTTATCCGTTCTTGATAACGTCGAAATGTCATTGAGACTTTCAGGTGTCGGTCAAAAAGAAAGAAGAAAACGTGCGTTAGATGTCTTAATTGAAGTTGGATTAAAGGATCACGTGCACAAGCGTCCTAATCAACTTTCGGGTGGACAAATGCAACGTGTTGCCATTGCTCGTGCTTTAGTGAATAATCCTAAAATATTATTAGCAGATGAACCCACGGGTGCCCTTGATACCAACACAAGTGGACAAATTCTTGATTTAATTAAAAAAATCGCCAAAGGTAAACTCGTCATCATGGTGACCCATAATGCTGAACTTGCCGCAGCGCACTCTGACCGTATTGTGAAATTATTAGATGGCCGTGTTGTTGATGATTCACGTCCTGAAGTCATTGATTCAGAAACGTCTGGAAAACTCATGACCAAACGGACCACGATGCCTTTTACAACGGCTTTAAAAACCTCTGCAAACAATTTGCTTACCAAAAAAGGTAGAACCCTCATTACGTCATTGGCAGGAAGTATTGGTATCATCGGTATCGCTTTAGTCTTATCTATTTCTGAAGGGATGAATATTTATGTAGGATCCTTGCAAAGTGATACCCTAGCTGGTTTTCCAATCTCGATCCCTCAATCGATTACAGCATTCGGACCACCTGCTGCAGTCCGAGATTCTGAAAATGATTTCCCAGATCCAAATACCCCTATTACAGAATATGAGGCTGGACAAGTTCAACTTCACAACAATAAGATCGATGATCAGTTTTTGGATTACCTCTCTGGTATGGATGCAAGTTATTACAATGCGATCACCTACTCTAGATCGATGGCCATGAATTTGATGGTGACAACTTCTACGAACACCAACATCATCCGCAGTGCAGGTAGCGGTGGTCAATTTGCATTTGCTCGTAACTTTTATGAATTACCTAACAACGAAGCCTTT
>DBCA01000108.1:10928-11330 GCA_002292805.1 Caryophanales bacterium UBA970 | reverse complement strand
GTTCAAGTCCGTCCCCGGGCACCATACCATCGTTTCAAGACGATGGTTTTTTATTGGTAAAATCGTATTGATTGCCAGAAGTTAGATTTCTCGCTATGATATGAGCATGACCATTGAACAACAAATTGAAGAAGCGTTAGATAAAGTTCGCCCATTTATTATTCGGGATGGTGGCAATGTTGAATTTGATTCCTTTATTGACGGGATTGTTTATTTACGTATGGAAGGTGCCTGTTCTTCTTGTGGATTAATCGATTCGACGTTATCCGGTGGTTTAGAAGTGATTCTCATGGAAGAAGTCCCTGGGGTGCTCGCGGTTAAACTTGCAGGAGAAAAGCCACAAGCATTACCGATTGAACTCCAAATCAAATAAAAATTAGTTAATTGTAGTCACTCGCCCGG
>DBCA01000108.1:0-10875 GCA_002292805.1 Caryophanales bacterium UBA970 | reverse complement strand
GGGTTTTTAATTGTTCACGAATATATTGATAGGTGTTGATTACCGTGTCCAGATCATGCGGATAGGATGAAGAATCAAGATTCTTTTCCGTTAAATAGTTAATGGAAATAATCCAGTAAGTCTGGGTGTTGACCACTGGGGTTAAATTTGGGATCGTACGCGTGTATAATCCTTGTGATAACCACCATAATAATTGCGAACCAGTGACCTTGACGATCATCAATTCATTATCAAAAGGAAAGGCTTTATATAGTTCACCATAGGTAACTTCACCAGCATCGATGGTTGAACGAACCCCACCTGTATTGTGAAAGCTTGCCACCACGTCTTGCTTGACAGTTTGACCATATGCCAACATTTCATCGACCGCGAGTTTTCCTAATTGCTGCCGACTAAATGCTCCGTCAGCATCTCCAATCACTTCGTTTTTAACATTGTTGATTTCGTTGATTAAATAGTCATCGTACAAAGTTTTCATCTGAACATCTTCTTGGGGAAACTGATTAGAATTCACCAAAGCGTCATACGTATATACTCCAGATTCACTTTGGATAAAACTAGGAATCATGGTCGCGGTATTGACCACAAATCGAACATGACTAATCGCTTGACCATAGGCTTGGCCTTGATAAACCGGTTTGCCATTCACATGGAAGACTTCGCGTCGATGGGTATGGCCATTGAAGACAGCGTCAACATAAGGCATGGCCCCAGACTCTACCGTGCCATCGTGGTTGAGCAACACGATTAAGTCTGCCCCTAAGTTTTTTAAGCGCTGACTCTCATTTTTGACTAAGTTGGTGTAAGGCAAGAATTCATAAAGGGCAACAGCACTCGTGAGAATCGTGCTTTCTAACGATGCCCCGATGGTGCCAATAATCCCGATTTGAATCCCACTACGTTCAATCATGATCGAAGCATCGGCAAAGTCAGCTCGCTGATTAGTTGCTTTGTCCATGATGTTAATGCCTAACAAAGGAAAGTCAGATCGGGTTTGGTTTAAAAATAAATATTCATCCGTCCAATCAAATTCATGATTGCCAATCGCCATGGCCGAAAAACCAATTTGATTCATCGCATCAACGACAAGCCGACCACGAGTGATGTTGCTGTCGGCACTGCCTTGCCACATATCGCCACTGGAAAGAAAAACACTGTTGGCATTTCTTGCAAGTTGAGTTTTAAAATATGCCGCAAGCCGATTGATGCCGATTTCTTTATTTCCTGGATTGTGATCAACCGCACCGTGAAAATCATTAAGGTTATATAAATCGATCGTGACATTACCATCGAGTTGAGAGGTTGATCCAGATAAAGTTGATGATACTGACGCAGATGATGCACTCGTTGAAGAAGCCAGTGAATTCAATGAAGAAAACATGCCGTCGCATGAGGCAAGGATAATGGCGAATGGCAATAAGAAAGTAAATCGTTTCATAACAAGAAATTCTCAAGGCGATTCAAAATGAGATACCCTTCAATGTTGCGGACATCTTGACGGTTATACCAATATTTTTCTTTGTTAGGTTTGATAAAAAAACCACCCGCTTCAGTAACAATTAAATCACTTGCGGCGGTATCCCATTCTTTGGTACCTGGGGATAACCGATAGGAAATCTCTGCAAGGCCATGAGCGATACGGCAGGCTTTTAAGGCACTTCCGAAAGTTTCTACTTTCATAATTTTTCCTAACTGTTGATACTTTTTAATCACATCTTCTTCTTGTTTTTGTAGATGAAATCGGGAGGTAAGCACCGTTAAATCATTTAATTTGTTATTCACGTGAATGCGAACATCTTGTTGTTGGAATCGATAAAAGGCCCCTTCACCTTTGACTGCATAGTAAGTTTCATTTTTAGCCGGGATATGGACAAGACCTAGCACCACTTGTTGACGATGAACAAGGGCAATGTTAATGGTGAATTCATCGTTTTTAGCGATGAAGTCTTTCGTCCCATCAATGGGATCAACTAACCAAACATAAGGTTGATGAAGTCGAGAAAAATCATCACTAGATTCTTCAGTTAAAAAACCAAACGTTGGATAACGTTCTTTTAAATATTGACGAATCATCAAATCGGCTTTTTTGTCGGCAAGGGTGACAGGCGATGCATCTTCTTTATTTTCAAACGTAAAATCAGTTTGATAAATCGCTAAAATTTCTTTGCTGGCAATTAAACATGCCTGATAAGCATCTTCTAAAAATGGTTCACGCATATGGATAGTTTAACTCATTGTGAAGGTCTAGAAAAGAAAAAAACCCATCAAGATCTGATGGGTTTCTGTATGATCATTGAATTAGTTAGCTTTGCCGATGCAACCAAAGACTTCGTATTTTGACTTGACGACTTTACGAATGCCTTCTTTTCCTGGGCCGATGATCTTGCGTGGATCATAAACTTTGCTATCTTTTGCCAAGACTTCACGGACGATTTTAGTCCATTCCATTTGGTTTTCGGTATTGACGTTGATTTTTGCTGTGCCCCGATCGATTGCCATTCTTAATTGGAAATCAGGGATACCAGAACCACCATGTAAGACCAATGGCATGTTGGTAAGTTTGTGAATTTCCGCCATTTCTTTAAAACCTAATTTTGGTTCACCTTCATAAGGACCGTGGACTGAGCCTAAGGCTGGTGCTAAACAGTCGATACCCGTTTCTTTAACCAAACGAGCACATTCTGCTGGGATGGCGTAGTAGGTTTCCGCAACCACATGATCTTCTTGACCACCAACGCGACCTAGTTCAGCTTCAACGGAAACGAGTGGTGATTTGCTGTGGGCATATTGAACCACTTCTTTGGTTAACTTAATGTTTTCTTCTAACGGGTGATGAGAGGCATCAATCATGACTGAGGTAAATCCAGCATCAATTGCTTGTTTGCAAATCTCAACTGATTCTCCGTGGTCAAGGTGAACTGCGATCGGAATTGTATATTTCTTATCTTTGATCAACCCATGAACCATGCCCATGACGGTGTTAAATCCACCCATGTACTTGGCGGCACCACTAGAGACACCTAAAATCACCGGGGCTTTAAGGGCTTGGCATTCGTCCAAAATAGCAAGCGTCCATTCAAGGTTATTAATATTAAATTGAGCAACAGCGTACTTTTCTTTGTAAGCCTTGATTAACATCTCTTTCATACTCACTAATGGCATCGATTGATCCTTCTTTCTTTTTTTACGTTGACGTTAATCTTCGTCATCCGTTTTACGCTTCTTAGGTTTGTCTTCGTCTTCATCTTCAGATTCACCATCTTCATTAAATGGATCTTCATCGGTTTCTTCACCAGCTTCTTCTGGAGCTTCGACTTCTCTAAAGACGCCACGAGCATCATCGTACAACTCTTTGAATGTGTATCTTTCTTTTAAGTCCCACTTGTTGCTACCTAGCGCAACAAAACGACCATCTAACGTAATCAATTTATAAAACCGACCAAGTTGGAGCGATTCTTTTTCATCGGTTTGCTTTTGGACATATTGCCAAATTTCTTTAAAGGTGACTGCCTTTTTTTTACCGACAATAAATTCGTGGGCGATTTCTAACATGGATTTTGGCATGAGATGCTCCTTTTTTACATGGTTTCTAAAGCGCTTATTCCAAAAATGGCAAGACTGTTTTTTAAGACTTGGGCACTTGCTTTCACAAGCGCGAGTCTTGCAGCTGACAATTTTGGTTGGTCGCGGTCGATAACCCGTCTTATAGTATAGAAACTATGGGTATAACTTGCAAGTTGTTGTGCATATTGGGCGACGATACTTGGTTCACGAGCTTGGGCTGCTTGGATGACCATGTGAGGAAAGTGACTTAAATGTTTTAATAAATCAACTTCTTCTTGCGTGTCCAACCCTGTTCCAGAAGCATCAAGTCCTAAATCTGCTCCGGTTTTTAATAACGTTTGTAAACGAGCATGAGCATACTGAGCATAATAAAGTGGATTGAGACTACTCTTGGTTTTGGCAAGATCTAAATCAAATTCAAGAGGGTTTTGGTAAGAGCGAGCGGCAATAAAATATCGTGCTGCATCTTTGCCAACTTCTTCCACCAACTCTCTTAACGTGATACCGACACCTGTTCGTTTAGACATTTTAACTTCTTTGCCATCTTGGGTTAAACTCACCAATTGCATCACCAAGACTTCTAATGTTTGTTGTGGATAACCTAACATCGTCAAGGCGGCTTTCATTCTCCCAATATAGCCGTGATGATCAGGACCAAGGATATCAATCAATTGATGATGAGGACGAATTAATTTATCTAAGTGATACGCAATGTCGGGTAAGAAATAAGTATATTGACCATCACTTTTGATGATGACCCGGTCTTTATCGTCGCCAAAGGTAGTGGTTTTTAAGTACGTTGCCCCTTGATCAACATATAAATAAGGTTTAAGTTTTTCTAAGGTCACAGCAATTTGGCCTTCATCACGAATCGCTTGTTCGGATCGATAGACATCAAAAGTGACCCCTAAACGATCTAAATCTTCACGTATGCGTTGAAGTTGTTTGTCGATCCCAATTTTTTTAAAGAAAACTTCATCAAAGGAAACGATCTTGTCTCCATATTGATTTCGAACGTCTTTGGCAATCTCGATGATGTCTTTACCAAAATATCCGTCTTCTGGAAGTGTGACCTTGTCACCCATCAATTCTCGATAACGAGCAAAGATTGATAACGCGAGATTGCGAATTTGTGCCCCAGCGTCATTGACGTAAAATTCTCTGGTGACACGGTAACCCACGTGTTGCAATAACGTTGCAATCACATCCCCTAAGGCAGCAGCTCGTGCATGGGCAACGTGCATCGGGCCGGTTGGGTTGGCAGAAACAAATTCCAAATTAATGGTTCGCCCTTGAGCTAGATTGGTCTGACCGAAGTGATCTTTGGATGTTAGAATCTGCGAAAGAATTTCGCTAAGCGCAAGCGGTTTAATAAAAAAATTAAGAAATCCTGGACCAGCAATATCAACCTTATCAAACACAGGATCCTTTAATAAAGGAAGAATGGATTGCGCCAAGGCTAAGGGTTTAAGATTGAGTTGTTTGGCGTACTTTAAACAAATGTTAGTCGCATAATCTCCAAACTTAGGATCTTTTGAGGTTTCAATCACGACATCTTTTTGCTCAAGTTGAAGACCCAAACCTGAAAATGCTTTGATTAATTTTTGTTTTAAAAGTAAATCGATGTTCATCCCATTAACCTTTGAAGGGTGATGTCTTTACCAAGCATCGGAATGATGTTGGCTAATTCTGCACCATGAAGTTGACCCGTTAATTTAAGTCTGACCGGCATGAATAATGGCTTACCTTTTAAGCCAGTTTCAGATTGAATAGATTTAAAGATTGCTTTGATGGAAGGTCCATCAAGGGTGGTTAATAATTTAAACTTTTCAATAAATAAAGTTAGTGCTTGTTTGCCTTCACTAGAAGAAAGAATGGTCTTTGCTTCGTCATCAAAAGCATAGGTTGGACTTAAGATTGGTTTGATTAAATCAATGATTTGTGAACCATATAAAATTTGTTCTTTAAATAAGTTGCTCAGCATTTTTAATTGAGTTTCTGAAAAATGTTCAACACCAGGAGCACTTTTAACAAAATGGGAAATCATGGTCCAATAATGTTCTTCTGTTAATTGCTTAATATAAAAATTATTAAGCCAATTCATTTTTTGGGGATCAAACATCGATGGGGACGAAGATAATCTTTTCGCATCAAAGGCATCAATCGCTTGTTGTTTTGTAAAGATTTCTTGGGTGCCTTCTGGAGACCAACCAAGGAGGAGAATAAAGTTAAAGATGGCTTCAGGTAAATAGCCCATGTCGCGATATTGAGACATGAATTGAACAATCGATGCATCACGCTTTGAAAGCTTCTTACCTTGGTCGTTGACGATGATGGTCATATGGCCAAAATGTGGAATAGGAAAATTTAAATACTGATAGATTTGAATTTGTTTTGGTGTGTTCGACAAATGTTCTTCCCCACGGAATACATGGGTGATGTCCATTAAATAATCATCAATAACCACAGCAAAGTTATAGGTAGGGATTCCATTGGATTTGATTAAAACCCAATCCCCAATATCATCATTATTAAAACTTACAGGCCCACGAACAAGATCGACAAAATCAATTTTTAAATGATCATTAAGTTTAATGCGCACGACAGGTTTTCTGCCTTGATCGATGAAGGCTTTTTTTTCACTTTGACTTAAGTGAAGGCAACGACGATTGTATTGAGGTGCGGCAATGCCGTTGGCAAGTTGTTCTTCTCTTGAGCGCTCTAATTCTTCTTCGCTGCAATAACAATGATACGCATGTCCTTGCTTGATTAATTGATCGGCGTATTGTTGATAGGTTGTTAACCGTTCCATTTGCCGATAAGGGGCATACTTAGGATTAGGTTCTAGAGGCGATTCGTCAGGGATGATGCCTAACCACTTTAAATCACGAATTTGACTAACTTCTCCTCCGGCAACATTTCGTTCAATGTCGGTATCTTCAATGCGAATGATGAATTGACCTTGATGTTTTTTGGCAAATAAATAATTGAACAAGGCACTTCTTGCCCCGCCAATATGTAAAAATCCAGTTGGAGAGGGTGCATAACGAACGCGGACTTTTTTTGGATCTAGCATAGATTAAACATTAAAGCGGAAAAAGATAACATCGCCATCTTTCACCACATATTCTTTTCCTTCCATTCTTAATTTACCTGCTTCTTTGACGGCGAGTTCGGATTTGAATTTAACCATGTCATCATAGTGATAGATTTCTGCTTTGATAAATCCTTTTTGAAAATCGGTATGAATGACCCCTGCTGCTTGTGGGGCAGTCATGCCTTGATGAAATGTCCATGCCCGACATTCATCTTGACCAACCGTAAAATAAGTAGCGAGTTTAAGTAATTGATAGGTTGCTCTCACCAATGGATTTAAGCCTGGTTCTACAATCCCCAATGAATTTAAAAACTCTTGTTTTTCTTGATCGGGAAGTTTAGATATTTGTGACTCAATTTCGCAAGAGATGGCGACCACTTCAGCGCCTTCTTTTTTCGCGCGTGCCAACACTTGTTGATAATAAGCATTTTGGGCGAGCGAACCATACCCATCCTCGGCAATATTGGCCACATACAAGATTGGTTTGTTGGTTAACAGATGATACTCTTGATCAATTAAGAGACGTTGATCTGATGTTAAGTTTGCCAACCGCGCAGGAATCCCATCGAGCAATTGTGGTTTTAGGACTTGTAGCATCGCTAATTCCACAATCGCTTGTTTGTCATTACCTCGAGCTTTTGCATTGACCTTGTCTAAGCGACGTTGAATGGTATCTAGATCAGATAAGATAAGTTCTAAGTTAATGATATCCATGTCACGTTCTGGATTCACAGAATTTTCCACGTGAATAATTTCTGAAGAATCAAAACAACGAACCACTTGAACGATGGCATCAGCTTCACGAATCGCTGCTAAAAATTGATTGCCTAAACCTTCACCTTTGGCAGCACCTTTAACAAGTCCGGCAATATCGACAAATTCGACCGTGGTGGCAACTGTTTTTTTTGGTTTAAATAAAGAGGATAAGAAATCTAAACGAACATCCTGTACGGCAACCACACCGGTGTTTGGGTTAATCGTGGCAAAAGGATAATTCGCTGCTTCAACGGAAGCATTCGTAATTGCATTAAACAATGTTGATTTGCCGACGTTGGGTAAACCAACGATACCTGCTTTTAATCCCATATTTACCTCATCTATTATATGTTAAATTTGATATGAAAGAAATAAAAAAAGTCGCCCGAGGGCGACTTTTGTCTTAGCACTAATTTATCAAAAATTACCGAGGTAATTTTTTAATATTTTTGGCGCGTGGACCACGATCGGAATCTTCAACTTCGAAATCAACTGGTTCCCCAGTTTCGGCGGTTTTGTAACCGTCCATGAGTATCGAAGAATGATGGAAAAAGACATCTTTTCCGTCTTCAGTGCGAATGAAGCCGTAGCCTTTTTCTTTGTTGAACATCTTGACTGAGCCTTTCATCGAAAACCTAAACCTTTCACTTAGTATTAGTAGGAGCTAACATTTTGCTGCTACGCAAGAATCATATCATAACTTTTATAAAAAGATAGTGTTTGTTTTAATTTTTTTTCAACAACCGATCCATGATGGTATGTTGGAGGGCAATCATGGTGGTGTAGAAAACCCAAAATAGACCGATAAGAATCGCTAAGGATTCTACGGGGAAACGATATGGGATATCAATAAAAAAGCTTGATGATATCATTGTTTTGATGATGTAGTCAAAACCTAGAATAACCAACAACGTTGGGATGACCAATTCTAAGATCAACGAGCCAAGTTTACCACCATACCATTGTTGAATCATCGATAAAGGGGCACCATATCCAATCAGTAAAAACATCGTTTTTCTATCATCGACTAGCGATTGTCTAAGAAAATAATAAAATAAAATCATGCTTGGTAATCCGATGAATATCCCCACAGTGACCATGCCAAGGATTACCCCTTGGAGAATCTCTTGGACTGAGTCAACGACCTCGGCAAAGGGTTTACTCACTTCTAATGCTGGTAATACCCGTTGATCATCCTCAATCACCCACGCTTCCGGCAATAACTCTTGACTTGGGACATACGCGTTGACCATTAACCACTGTTCCCACCAACCTGGGCGTTGATATATCCATCGTTGTAGAGAATCGTTAATCCCTTGGATTAACCATGTTTGATGATCATAATCACCAATCTTGCCAATTGGCAAGTGGTCATCATACAGAGGTAATGCTAGATGGATTCTATCCCCAATCCCCACATCCCATGCTTCCGCAAGACTTCGACTGAGATATATTTCATCATCCTTTAAGAATGTTAACGTTGAATCAGGTTTTAATTTAATTGCATCGCTTGGATTTGCCAAAATAAATCCATGACTAACTTGGTCGGGTTTGCTTAACGCCAACCAATCATAAGGGTCTTTACATTGTTTCATCGTATCAAGATACGTCGGATCAATCGTTTGTCGAGGATGAAAGAATATGGGTTGAGCAAAACCACTTAAACGATGATCGGGATAATAGTGATAACCCCAAGATGAATGAAAATGATAATTTTCTTTTTCTTTGATCCAAGATGGTTTTTGTTCTCGAGGGACGTTAGAGCGATATACTTTCCAGCCCAACGTAGCATGTCGGTGTAGATGATATTGTTGAAATTGTTCATTTTCCTCCCACGTCTTTAAGAGTTGTGAATGTTCATCCGTCATCACCATCATGGTTTTGCCAATTCGCCATGGCTGGGTGTCATAGATTTCTTCGATGCCTTTACTTGGTAACCTTAAGTTAGTTTCGTACATCACATAAGCATAATCTTGGATAGAATGAAACCATGTTGGTTGCGCGGTCATGGTGACGTGTGTAAGGAAAAAAATCTTTTCATCTTGATACGACCATTGGGGAACATCCACACCGTAATGAATGGCTAAAGGTTCAAGCAATAGCTTTTCATTTACCTCATCAAGAACAGGAAAGCAGTCCAACATCGTTGCCATCAGTTTCAAGTGAAAAGGTTGAACCCCAAGCACCACTTCATCTTCTTTTAATGACTCCTTCAGCCTTAGATGGGGTGAGTCGTTTACCGATTCAAAATGATTGATCAACCCAAGATGAACATCCTTGAGAGGACGAAAAAAACCGTCCTTATAGAGTGAGAATTGATGGTAGGGTTTTAAAAACTCAAAATAGTCCTCATCATAATGAGTTCTGAGGTTGAATTGAAAATCGAAAGCGGAAAAAATTGCATCCTCTGAATATGTCGATTGAAGTTCGATGTTCTGACTGGTTAATGTTTTGACATATTGATAACGACCACCAATCATGGTTTCCGTGATCATCAATAATTCTTTTGAAAGGACAAACATCAAAGACAACAACACCCCTAAGATCGTAAAAGTCATGGTTTGAAAAATATTAAATTGCCAACGGAAGTTTTCTTTTTTTCGTTGCTTTCTTAATAATTTCCATAACCAAATGAAAGGAAACAAGCTGCGACTGGTGGTCAACGGTAATTGATTTTTTAACGTTGAAAATTGAATCAATCTCGTTGGATGATGGACTGGTAAATCTAGGTGATGGGTGTATGCCAACCCTTCTTTGGGGTTCGCGTGAGTCGCCATCACCACACATCGATCCTGACTTAAATCATTCAATAACTTGTAGATGCTTTGCCGTTGATTGTAATCAAGGCCAGTGGTGGGTTCATCCAATAACAACAACCTTGAGTCGCCAAAACACGCCAATAAGATTGCTAAGCGTTGTTGTTGGCCACGAGATAACGTCTTGACTTGCTGATGTAGATTGACATCTTGTTTAAATGCTTCCCAGGCAAGGCGAACAACCTTCGAAGTGATGGGTCCTTTGATCAAGGCAACCATGTTCATATGGTCTTCAACCGTGAGATTTTTAATTAATCCACTCTCTTGATAGACACAGCCAATCTTGAGTTGGCGAAAGATTAATTGTTGATGGGTTGATAACGTATGAAGATCAATGCCATCAAATCTGAGTTGTCCTTGAAAGGGAATGACTAAATTCAACAGTTGAAGCAACGTGGTTTTTCCACTCCCACTTGCGCCAGTTAATAAAACCAATGAAGGGAAAGGAAATTGAAAAGAAAATGCGCGAAAAATAATTTCTTTTCCGTAGGATTGTTGAATGATATTTCCTTCAAGCATGAGCGTACCAAAGAAGGATGAGGTAGCGACTGATGTGTTCGATTAAAGCCACCAACAAACCAATGATTACCATGGACACAATTGTGGATCCAGGAATCAGGTATGAACGATTCATCAAGAAGA
>DBCA01000001.1 GCA_002292805.1 Caryophanales bacterium UBA970 | reverse complement strand
TTGACAGTGCCAAAAACCTTGTTATAATATTTTTAGCACTCAATCTATTTGAATGCTAAAGGAGGTTTGTATGGAACGCAATCGCCGAGATTTAATTCTTAAACATATTGTCGAGCATTTCATTAAAACCGCTTTACCTGTTGGCTCTCACACCTTAATTGAAACCTATCAACTTCCATTTTCTTCGGCGACCATTCGCAACGAAATGCTTTCGTTGGAACAAGATGGTTTGCTAGAAAAAACCCATACGTCATCAGGTCGAATCCCTTCGAGCCAAGGGTATCAATATTATGTCGATCATCTTCGCAGCAAAAGTGTTGATGAACGTATCAAACAACAACTTCAAGTGATGCTGTCACAAAAAACCCAATCTGTCACGGATATTATCCAAAAGAGTTCCGAGATTCTTTCCAACATGACTAAACTTGCCTCGGTCGTCTTAGGTCCAAATGCCCAACAAGAAAAGTTAATGAGTATCCAAGTTACGCCATTAGAAAACAATTCAGCAACCGCGGTGTTTATTACCGACTCTGGTTATGTTGAAAACAAAACTTTTGTCCTTCCCACCAACATTGATAAAGAAGCGTTAGCCGATTGCATGAACTTAATTAATAAGCGCCTAAAAGGAACCCCAGTTGCCAATCTATCGGAAAAAATGGATGCGATCAGACCCATTCTTGAAGATTATATTGTTGAACACGACGCAGTTTATCAAGCCTTTGCTCAAGCATTTATTAATTTTGCCAGTGAACGACTCAAGTTATATGGCAAAGATTCCTTATTCAATCAACCAGAATTTGCCCATGATGGCGATAAGTTAAGAAAGATTCTCACGATGTTAGAATCACCCAAACTCTTGGATGAAATTCATCTTAATAAAAACAGTTTAACCGTCAACATTGGTAACGCTGAATCCCATCAAGACTTATCGATTGTCTCAAGTAAATTGAAAATGCCTGGGGCAAAAGAAGGTCGAATTGCCTTGGTTGGACCGACACGCATGGATTATGATCGAGCCTTATCAGCACTCGAGTATGTGACGGATATGCTAGAAAAATACTTTGAGAAAAATGCTGAAAAACCAACGGATAAAAAAAAGGAGAAGAAACATGAAAAAGAATGATAACGAACAAGAGATGGATTTAAATAAAGAAGCCCAACCTGCAAGTGAAAAAAAAGAAGAAACCAAAAAAGAACTGACACCTGAAGAAAGAATCATCGCCTTAGAAGCAGAAATCTATCAATGGAAAAACAAGTATGCGATGATGTTTGCGGACATGGATAACCTTCAAAAAAACCGAGATAAATCATTTTCTGAGGCGTTAAAATATCGCTCTGAAGGATTTGTTGATAAGTTAATTCCCGCCTTAGAATCCTTACACATTGCCTTAAAGAATCCAGTCGATGATCCTAAATTGAAAAACTACTTGGTTGGATTTCAATACATCTATAACCAAATCCAACAAGCATTAGACGATGAAGGTGTCAAAGAAATTCCTGTCAAAGTCAACGATGCGTTTGATGTGATGACCATGCACGCCCTTGAATCTCAAGTCAGTGAAGGCAAACCTAATCGCGTCTTGAAGATCCTGTCACCAGGATTTAAATTGCATGATCGGGTGGTTAAACAAGTACTGGTGATTGTCTCGAAGCTAGCCGATGCGCCTAACAAAGATACCTCCAAGACAAATACTGGAGAAGAAAAAAAGGAAAAAGACGGCAATCAAGCCGCTTAAAAAGGAGAAAATATATGGCTAAAAAAGAAATCATCATCGGGATCGATTTAGGAACCACAAACTCTGTTGTCTCTTATGTTCAAGCAGACGGAAAGGTAAAAGTCATTCCTAACCCTGAAGGCAAAAACACCACCCCTTCGGCGGTTGCATTTAAACCAAGCGGAGAAGAAATTATTGGTGATGCTGCCAAACGCCAAGCCGTGATTAATCCAGACACCGTGTTATCCATTAAGCGTTTAATGGGGACGGATCAAAAGACCACAATTAAGGTTTTAAATAAATCGTTCACCCCTCAAGAAATCTCTGCGAAGATTTTAGCTTACATGAAAAAGTATGCGGAAGATTCTCTTGGTCAAAGCATTCAAAAAGCGGTCATTACGGTGCCTGCTTATTTCAATGACGCCCAACGACAAGCAACCAAAGACGCTGGCCAAATTGCTGGTTTAGAAGTGGTTCGGATCATTAATGAACCAACCGCCTCTGCCTTGGCTTATGGATTAGAAAGTAAAAAAGCTGGAAAGATTTTGGTCTATGACCTTGGAGGCGGAACTTTCGATGTCTCCATTCTAGAAATTGGGGATGGAACGTTTGAAGTTATTTCTACAGCCGGTGATAACCGTTTAGGTGGTGATGACTGGGATTTAGAACTTGTGAAGTGGATTCAAGAACAAATCAAAACCCAATTTAATGTCACCCTTAATGACAAGATGGCTTTACAACGTTTTAAAGACGCAGCAGAAAAAGCAAAAATTGAATTATCGTCCAGCATGGAAACCACGATTTCCTTACCTTTCGTTGGGCAAAATGCCAATGGGCCGATCAACTTTGAAGCAAAAATTTCTCGGGCTAAATTCCAAGACTTGACGAAAGCATTATTAAAGAGAACCGAAGATCCAATTCGTAAAGCGTTATCGGATGCAAAATTAACAGCCAATGAGATTGATGAAATCTTGATGGTTGGTGGTTCCATTCGCATGCCAGCCGTTCAAGACCTTGTCAAAAAAGTTCTAGGCAAAGCCTTAAACTTCTCGGTGAACCCTGATGAAGCGGTCTCGGTTGGTGCTGCCATTCAAGGCGCGGTGATTTCTGGAGATGTCAAAGACGTTGTCTTGTTAGACGTCACCCCATTAACCCTAGGGATTGAAACCATGGGTGAAGTGATGACCGCCTTGATTCCAAGAAACACCACCATTCCAACCACCAAGAGTCAAATTTTCTCGACTGCTGCTGATAATCAACCCGCGGTTGATATCGTCGTATACCAAGGTGAAAGACCGATGGCTCGGGACAATAAATTACTTGGTCACTTTAAACTGGATGGGATTAAACCTGCTCGTCGCGGTCAACCTCGGATTGAAGTTACTTTCTCGATTGACGTCAACGGTATTGTTAAAGTTGCTGCAAAAGATTTAGATTCACAAAAAGAACAACAAATCACCATTTCGGGAACCACAGGGTTAAGCAAAGAAGAAATCGACCGAATGATGCGTGAAGCAGAAGCCAATAAAGAAGCTGATGAAAAACGCAAAGAAGAAGTTGAGCTCAAAAATAAAGCGGAACAATACATCAATAGTATTAATCAATCCTTAGAAGAAAAAGGCGACAAGATTGATGCTAAACAAAAAGAAGAAACCATTAAACTTAAAGAAGAATTAGAAAAAGCGATTAAAGATAACGACTATGAAAAGTTAAAAGCCAAATTGTCTGAATTAGAAAAGGCTGCTGAATTCATGGCCCAAGCCCAAGCAGGCCAAGCCGGTCCAGGTCCTAATCAAAATGGAAACACCAACACCGATAAAAAAGATGATGATGTGATCGATGCTGACTTTACTGAAAAGAAGAAATAGGTAGTCCATGGCTACCAAAAGAGATTTTTACGACGTCCTTGGCATCAGTAAAAGCGCGAGTAAGGATGACATCAAAGCTGCTTACCGCAAACTTGCCAAGCAATATCATCCAGATCTGAACAAAGCTCCGGATGCTGAAAAGAAATTTAAAGAAGTGCAAGAAGCTTACGATATTCTTTTTGATGAGCAAAAGCGTGCGGCTTATGACCAGTTTGGTCATGCAGCGTTTGATCAACAAGGTGGTGGCGGCAATCCTTTCCAAGGCGGAGGCTTTGGTGGGTTTTCCGGTTTCCAAGATGTCGATTTAGGAGATGTCTTTGGTTCTTTCTTTGGTGGGGGCCAACGTCGTAGCCGTCAACCTAGTGGACCACAACGTGGGGCTGATACGCAAATGCGTTTACGCATTGATTTTATGGATGCCATCAATGGAAAGAAATTAACCATCCCTATTCAATACGATGAAAGCTGTCTGACGTGTGCCGGTTCAGGCGCAAGATCAAGCAGTGATTTAGAAACTTGCCGTCAATGTAATGGATCAGGTCGGCAACGCGTTCGTCAACGTACGATTTTAGGCATGATGGAAACCGAAGCTGTTTGTGATAATTGCCAAGGTCGTGGCAAAAAGATTAAAGCAACATGTGCCACTTGCCAAGGCAAAGGTTACAACAGAACCAAAACGGATATTGAAGTGAACATCCCTGCAGGCATCAACACCGGTCAACAAATTCGCATCAGTGGTAAAGGCGAACGTGGTGATTTAGGTGGTCCTAATGGAGATTTGTATTTAGAAATATCCATCAATAAGCACCCCCACTTTAATCGTGAAGGCAATGATATCCATTTAGAAATTCCAATTTCTTTTGTCGATGCAACCTTAGGCGTGACCTTAGATATTCCGACGGTGTATGGCGATGTATCGTTAATGATTCCTGCGGGAACTCAACCTGATAAAGTCTTAAAGGTTAAAGGCAAAGGCGTGAAAGATTTACGCGGTCAAGCCCCTGGAGATCAATACATTCATTTAAAAATTGAAACCCCAACAAACTTAAGTAAAAAACAAAAAGATATACTTGAATCTTTTCGAAGTGATGAACAACAAGAAACTTCTTTTAAAAAATTTAAAAAGTTTTTTCGAAATTAACTTATAATAAAATTATGACAAAAACATGCCGGAAATGTGGGACTGCATTTAGTGATGATTTAAAAACGTGTCCCGTTTGTAAGACTGCCATTATTGTTGACCAACCCTCAGCAAATTCCAATGTGACTGCAAGTTATGCAGCCCTTCGAGACCAATTGGAACTTGTCTCTTTAAAATCTCGATATGCTTCAAGTCTATTGTTTTTTTTGGTCGGGTTTCTAGGGATTGGCTGGTTTTATCTGGGTTTTCGCCGTATGGGCCTGATTCATGGATTGATTTCAGTGCTTTCGTTAACCTTATCTTGGTTAATGGATCCAACTTCATTATTCACCATCGGATTGCTCTTAGCGATGACACAAACTGTCTTGTCACTTTATTATTTATTTAATCCTGATGCAAAAGATGCACGGGGAGAATTGTTGAAGTAATATGATTCGGATCTTCGCCCAATGGCAAGACCGTGTCATCCTTAGTGAAGAAAGTCACCATCACCTGGTGAATGTTTTAAGAGTTCAACCTCAGGAAATGATTGAATTGGTCATTGATTCTTTGGTTTATCTCGGTAAAGTTCGTCAGTTAAAACCATTGATCATTGATCGCTTAGAAAAGATCGATAGCCATCACGAATTGCCATTTTTATTGACCCTCATTTATCCGGTGAGCAAAGGGGAACGTTTTGATTGGGTTGTGCAAAAAGCAACTGAACTTGGGGTGTTTGAATTGATTCCTTGTTCTAGTGAGCGCACGGTGGTCGTTTGGCAACCTGATGATTTAGTGAAAAAATTTCTCCGATATCAACGCATGATTGATGACGCAACCCTACAATCTAAACGTGAAAAAAGAATGAAGATGGATCGTTATTTACCTCTTTCAGAAGCATTAACGTTAAGTTTTGATCATCGATGGATTGCTTCTGAATATCACTTACAAAATGCATCAACTAAACAATGTATCCCACCCATTGCTCATGGTCAACGCGTGGCGATGGTGGTTGGCCCTGAAGGTGGTTTTAGCGAAAAGGAAATTCAATTTGCCATCTCTCAACAATATCAACCCTTATCCTTAGGACCAACCATCTTAAGAACGGAAACTGCGGTGACAGTAGCCCTGTCGATGATTAGGGATCGAGGTATCCACATTGGCAAATAACCTCTGGCAAAGTTGGTTAGAAAAAAGACGATTCCTTAAATCAAAGGATGGGCAATATTTTTTAAATCAAAGAAGACGTTTGTTACTTTACCCGGCCTTTACCGATTTGTTTTTTTCTACCACGATTTTTTCAATGTTACAAGCCGTCATCATCTTAAAAGGTTTACAACAAAAAAAACAGATTGACGATTATCTCAACATTCAAGGAATGGTCTCCATGCAAACTCATGGCAGAATCAAACACCATTTAATTCGCGAGCGGTTCTTACAAGACCTTCAATTCACATATCATTTTCTTGATGAACAACAAACCATCATTCTTCCATTTTTTAATCGGGCGATGAATTTCATTTATCGCCGTGAACCAGATAAATTATTTGATTATCCATATAGTCGATTGAATGAAGACTTCTCAACGTCGATTGTCGATGCATTTGAACATTATTCCTGGGGGTTGTTTTCTTCTGGATTTGTTCATTTAATTCCCCTTCACGTGGGTGACAAGTCGGCACAAGCTTTTTATCAACCTGATGCTCGGGTGGTTCTCATCATCAATAAACAAGGACGATTGGATGTGACGATATCTTTGTTTGATCGAGGCATCAAACGACCAAATCTTCGTGATATATCCAAACGATTACTCCCTGCTTTAACCGCCTACTTTCACCATGATCGTCTTAGCTTTATTCAAGGGTTGGTCAAAGCAGACTTCTTATCCTCGAAGTACGGCAACGCCATGCTTAACACCAAGAATGCATCCTTTATTCGTCGTGAAAAAGAATAGTGTTTTTCATTGACTCAGGTCAGAAATCCCCATATAATACATGAGGAAATAAGGAGGTGGTTTTATGGCAGTACCGTTTCATCGCACGTCGAAAACAAGAAAACTAAAACGACGCACGCATTTTAAATTGAAGGTCACTGGCTTAGTCACCTGCAGTAATTGCGGTAAACTCATCCGGTCTCATACCATTTGCCCATCTTGTGGATTTTATGCAAAGAAGCAAATTATCCAAGTTGGCGACAAAGTAGCAGCAGCTCCAATCAAAGAAGCAAAAGCAAAACCAGTGAAGAAAGCTAAGAAAGCAAAAGTCAAAGCTGACGCTGGCGAAAAGAAAGAATAAATGCCCTCACGGGCATTTTTCAATGATGCAACATTTAGCAAAATATATTGATCACACCTTATTAAAACAAGATGCAACCTTTGCTCAGATTGACACGCTGTGCCAAGAAGCTAAGCAATATGATTTTATGTCGGTTTGTATTCAACCTCATTTTGTTAGTTTTGCCAAACAAAAACTCTTGGAATCCTCGGTTAAAGTTTGTACGGTCATTGGGTTTCCTTTAGGGCAAAATACCAGAGAAACCAAAGTCTTTGAAACGAAAAAAGCGATTGGAGAAGGGGCCGATGAAATTGACATGGTACTTAACATTAGTTTGTTAAAAGCCGCGAAGTTTCATGAACTCTATCTTGAAATCGCCGATATCAAATATGCTTGCCAAGGACGTATCCTCAAAGTCATTTTAGAAACGTGCTTACTCACGAATGAAGAAATCATCAAAGCCTGTGAAATTGCCAAAGAAGCCAAGGTAGATTTTGTGAAGACTTCAACTGGTTTTTCTACAGGTGGTGCGACCGTTGAGCATGTTCGATTGATGAAAAAAACCGTTGGCGATAAAGTTCAAGTCAAAGCCAGTGGCGGGGTTCGCTCCCTAAGCGAAATGCAAGCGATGATTGAAGCTGGGGCAACCAGAATTGGCACGAGCAGTGGCATCAAAATTCTTCAAGGACAAACGAGTCAACAAGCATATTAAATGATTGCCTTAGCAAAGATGCATGCGTATAATATAGAAGATTTAGGGTAAGGAGGTGGAACATTATGGCAAAAACACCCGTTCGTGAAAATGAAGCATTAGACGAAGCACTTCGTCGTTTTAAAAGACAAGTCAATAAATCTGGCGTCTTACAAGAAGCTAGAAAACGTGAGTTCTATCTCAAACCAGGACTTAAACGTAAATTGAAGTCAAAAGAAGCTCTTCGTAAAAAATATTAAAGAACTGAAGGACCTGTCAAGGTCCTTTTTTCTTTCCTATTGATAAACGTGAACCGATTTTACGCCATTCAACAAGTCAGTGATCAAGATTGTGGGCCAACCGCATTAAAATCATTGCTTGCTTATCTTTATCACAATGAGAATTTTCTTTTTTTGCAAGAAAATTGGACGCGGCCCACGACCTTTAAACAAATGCTCGAGTATGCAAGTCATTTTGGGGTGACTTTAAAAGGTTATAAACTCCATCATCCTAGTTCAGTCAGAGGACTCACCCAACCTTTTTTAGCGTTGATGAGAAATCCAAACGCCCATTATGTGTTGGTGATTCCCAAACAACATCAAGGCTTTGAACTCATCGATCCACATGGAAAACAAACCATCATCACCGATCAATACTTTGACAAAACCTTCACTGGATACATCTTACTTGTTAAACATATCAAAGCAGAAACCAAGGCATCCATTCCCATGATAAAAATATTTTTTGAGGGCTTTTTTATCCTCAGCTTGGTGGTGTTTTTAAGTTTATTCCTCGTTTGGTTTTATGCTTCTACAATCCCAAGGTGGATCGTGCCAATCTTGGGTGGGATTGCTGGCATGGCCTGGCTAGTTTACGTGTATAGGCGAATGAGATTTTTGGATTCCTTGATGGTGAAACATTACCTCCATTTAATTCAACATCGGGTCCAATTTGTCAGATTTCATCAATGGAAACAAGGATGGTTACTCTTTCCATTACAAGCATTTTATCGCTGGATGGTGGTGACGTTCGTCATCACTTATGTGAGTTATGCTTCTATGACGTTCTTAATCCCTTTGCTTGTGTTGCACGCCATCACCCAGATATGGTTACCTTATGCGGAGCGGGAACACCAAGATCAAATTGCCCATTTGCAAAAAAAGGAAGATGCATTAAGGTATCCTCGCGTCACCCTCAGTGAGATGAACCAATTAGGCAAGCAAGTCTTTCAACTGTTCCACCATCAGCTTCAACGCTGGATTATCTTTGGATTATCGATGGTCTTTATCATCCTGGTTTATGGTTATTTCTTTCCTTATCAAGATTTTTTAAGTTGGATCACGATGGTGACGGTGATGGTGATCACCTTGCAACAACATCAACGTTGGTTGCGGCATCCCTATGAAAAATCATCATGGCGACAACAAGGATATCTCTTTTTGAATAACAAAGATTATGATAAGATTAAGTCGTGAATATCGATTTAATTGCCCCGTCCTCTTTACAAACTTATGATTTAGAAAAGCTTTATTTACCATTACTAAAAAAAACATTAATGGCAACCAAACATTCTATACATGTCTTGGTGGATGTCACCATCACCAATAACCAAACCATTCGCAAGTTCAACTCGTTGTATCGACAAAAGGATATGGCTACCGACGTCTTAAGTTTTTCTTTTTTAGAAAATGCCGAGACGATCAAAGGTCAACCCATTCACTTAGGTCAACTGATCATCAGTTATCAAAAGGCTTTTTCTCAGGCAAAAGCTTATGGTCATTCACGAGAAAGAGAATTTTCTTTTCTGTTTGTCCATGGTCTTTTACATTTATTGGGCTATAATCATGAGACCGCCTCTGATGAGCAAAAGATGCTTGATTTACAAGACAAGATCTTAGGAAAGAGAGTGACATCATGAAACCAGATATGTTAATTTCCCAAGCCATTGATGCAACCAAACACTGTCACGTTCCTTATTCAAGATTTAAAGTTGGCGCAGCCATCTTAACCAAAGACGGAAAAATCATTCAAGGCGCAAACATTGAAAATTCTTCTTATGGTTTATCTATGTGTGCGGAAAGAACAGCTCTTTACAATACTTATTTACAAGGCTATCGAAAAGATGACATCGTAGCCATGGCGGTCATCGGCCCAACGACTGGACCAATTTCTCCTTGTGGCGCTTGCCGGCAAGTGATGGTGGAATTAATGAATGAAACAACCCCGATTTTTTTATCAAACCTAAATCGCATCACCCAAGAAACTTCACCTAAAGGACTGTTGCCATTTGCCTTTAATAGCAAGGATTTAACCAAATAATGAAATCTGGATTTGTCGCCATCATCGGTCGTCCTAATGTTGGCAAGTCAACGTTACTCAATGCGCTTATTGGGAAAAAAGTATCGATTGTTTCCAATAAACCACAAACCACGCGCTTAGCGATACAAGGGGTTTACCATGGTCGTGGCTTACAAATTGTTTTTGTCGACACCCCAGGCATTCATAAACCAAAAGCCCGATTGGGTGAAATCATGAATGCGCAAGCTTATGCTGCCCTTCAAGATATCGATGCGGTCATCTTATTGGTCGATGCCTCCAAAGGTTTTGGGGCCGGGGATCAATTCCTAGTTCAGCGTTTAACAGTCATTCCTCAATTAATGGTGGTGTTTAATAAGATTGATCAAACCAATGTTCAACTCATAGAGCAATTAAAGTCAACGTATCTAACCCTATTACCTCAAGGAAAACAAATGGAAATTTCTGCATTAAAGGGAACTTTTGTTGAAGATCTTATTGAAAACATCAAACCATTATTGAAAACTGGTCCAGCTTTTTTCCCAAAAGATGTCTTGACCAATTTTCCTGAAAGTTTTCAACTGATCGAAGCGATTCGTGAACAAATTCTTCATTTAACCTATGAAGAAATTCCTCATAGTGTTGCCATTGTCATTGACCAATTAAAAACTGAAGAAAACAAACGGCAATTATATGCCTCAATCATTGTCGAAAAAGATTCACAAAAAGGAATCTTGATTGGCAAAGGCGGTAGCATGCTGAGAAAGATTCGCCAACGCGTGGTTCAACAAGTGGAAAAAAACATGGGACTTACCTTGTCTTTAGAGTTGTTCGTGAAAGTCGAACCCAATTGGCGTGACTCGCCGAATCGCCTCAAGGAGTATGGTTTATTTTAAAAACTTTACCAGCTTTTATTCTCCGACAAACCCCCTATCGTAACGCGGATGGCATCCTTGAAGTGTTAACCCCAGAGGGTTTTTTAACTGTTCAGGCACGTGGGATGATGAAAATGACCTCGCCTTTTCAAGCTGTCACCAGCCTAGGGGCATGGGCGGAATTAACCTTATCGGTGACCAAACAGAAGCATTACTTAGAAAAAGCATCCTTAATCAAGTTTGCCCCTTTGCCTGAAAAAGAAGGTTTACTGGCGAGCATGATGATGCAAGTGGCCATGCAAATCCTATTATTCAATGATGCCAAACTTGAAAGCCCTATGCTTTATCCCTTACTCGTAAATTTTAGAAACCAAGAACAATCTCCGATATGGCATTGGTTGAGACTATTGACCTCATATGCCTCTATACAAGGCGTTCCCATCGTCATTGATTATTGTGTGGTATGCCAAAGCAAAGAGAAAATTGTAGGTGTTTCTACCAAATTGGGAGGGTTAATTTGTCAATCTTGTTTAGCAAAAAATGATGCAAAACCCTATCCAGCCCTCACCTTAACTCGACTTCGCCAGTTGCATAAATTAACGACAATCGCGGGAGTAGATAAGGATTATTTACCTTTAGTTCCGATCATTCACGACCATCTTGAGTATCACCTTGATTGCGACATCGAAGGATTAAAAACTTTACGATTGATGATGCAGAAAATACACTTATAGTAGGTTGACACGTTTATCTAATCTTGAGACAATATCCCTCGTGCATGAAAGGAAATCATCATGAATTCATTAACTTTTGAGCAGCTCGTGACCCATTTAACAAGTACTGGTTTTGTTTTTCAAGGTTCTGAAATCTACGGTGGATTATCCAACACGTGGGATTACGGTCCTTTAGGCGTTGAACTTATACAAAATCTTCGCAAAGCATGGTGGAAGAAATTTGTTCAAGAAAACCCAATGAACGTTGGGGTGGATTCGGCTATCTTCATGAATCCTAAAGTTTGGGAAGCAACAGGCCACGTCGCAACGTTCAATGATCCATTGGTGGACTGCAAAAACTGTAAAACCCGTCACCGCGCGGATCAATTGATTGCCCAAGATAAACCTAACATGGACATTAGTAAGATCCCAAGCCTTGAATTAGGCAAAGTTTTAAAAGAAGAAAAGATTGCATGCCCTAAATGCGGTAGTCATGATTTCACCGATATTCGTCAATTTAACATGATGTTTAAAACCCATATTGGCGTCATCGAAGATAGTAAAAATGTGGTTTATTTAAGACCAGAAACCGCTCAAGGAGTGTTTGTTAACTTTAAAAGTATCCAACGAACCACAAGAAAAAAAGTCCCTTTTGGCGTCGCCAGTGTTGGTAAAGCGTTCCGTAATGAAATCACCCCAGGAAACTTTACCTTTAGAACCAGAGAGTTCTCGCAAATGGAACTTGAGTTTTTCTGTAAGCCAGGTACCGAAACCCATTGGTATAAGTATTGGCAAGATGCTGCTTTTCAATTCCTAAAATCCTTAGGGATTCAAAACAACAACCTTAGACTACGTGAACACAGCAAAGAAGAACTCGCCTTTTATTCCAAAGGAACCTCGGATATAGAATATGCTTTCCCCTTTGGTTGGGGTGAAGTGTGGGGCATCGCCTCACGGACGGATTACGACCTCAAACAACATATGCAATTCAGCAAAGAAGATTTAAATTATCTTGACCCTGAAACCAATGAAAAATATCTTCCTTATGTCATCGAACCATCCTTAGGTTTGGACCGACTTGCGCTCATGGTCTTAAGTGACGCTTATCAAGAAGAAGTCTTAGAAAAAGATACCCGGGTTGTTTTGCGACTTCACCCGGCGATTGCCCCTTATAAAATTGCCATCCTACCGCTGAGCAAACAATTGAACGAAAAAGCCCAAGAAGTGATGACGATTTTATCGAAGCATTTTATGGTCACGTATGATGAAGCAGGAAGCATCGGAAAACGCTACCGAAGACAGGACATGATTGGCACCCCCTTTTGTGTGACGGTGGACTTCGAAACGCAAACCGATCAAAGTGTCACCATTCGTGAACGAGATTCGATGAAACAACTGAGAATGCCAATTGATGACTTAATTAGGTATTTCAATGTCAAATTATTTTATTAGTAGATAATTAGTAGTTATATAGTAGATATGCATTAATTTGAAAGGAGGCAACAACATGAATTTTGATCGCAAGTTTTTAGATGACATTATCAAAAAAGCCGACATCGCCAACATCATTTCTCGCTACATTCCTATCACTAAAAAAGGCAGAAATTTTGTTGCCTTGTGCCCCTTTCATGATGACAAGAATCCATCGCTGAGTATTAGCCCAGAAAAACAGATCTTTAAATGCTTCGTGTGTGGCACCGGTGGAACCGCCATCCAATTCGTTCAAAGTTATGAGAAAATTTCCTTCCCTCAAGCGGTTCGAAAAGTTGCCGATTGGGCTGGCATTGATGACCCTCGTTTAAAGCAAACCGATCAGGCGATTCAACGTGATGAAAAACTTGAACCTTTCTTTAAATGCCTTGAAGATTTATTGGGCTATTACCATTTTGGATTGGCGAGTGATGAAGGCAAAGTTGCCCGAGATTATTTAAGTCGCCGCGGTCTTGATGCCACCATCCTTGAAACCTTCCAAGTTGGCTACGCCCTCAAGGATGGTGCCACAACCATCCAGTACTTAATCAAA
>DBCA01000068.1:899-12368 GCA_002292805.1 Caryophanales bacterium UBA970 | reverse complement strand
TCAGGATCAAGCAAGTAATCCACATCACGTGTCATGATGTGATTGGCTTTTAGAGATTGGTGAATACGGTGAACTTTATCCGCGTGTTCTGGAGAGTATAAATTACGGATGTTAAAGGCCATTTCCGCCAAGGTTGCGCCTGAATCAGTGAGATTGGCGGTTTTGGTTTTGACATCAATGGTGAAATGTTTTTCTTTTTTTAAGGATTTAACAAACCGATCGTATTTCACAAATTCTGATTCAGAGGTTTTTGCCCCACCAGAAATAATCAACGGGGTTCTTGATTCATCAATCAAAATCGAGTCTGCTTCATCGATGATGGCAAAAGGTAATCCGCGTAAGACTCGACTTTTCACATTAGCGGTCATATTATCTCGAAGATAATCAAACCCTAATTCCGCGTTGGTGGAATAGGTAATGTCACATAAATACGCTGTTTGTTTTTCTTGAGGATTCTTGTCGCGTAAATTCACGCCAACGGTTAAACCAAGGAATTGATAAATGACGCCCATCCATTCTGCGTCACGTTTAGCTAAATACTCGTTGACGGTAATGACGTGGACACCTAAACCTGATAAGGCATTCAAGTAAACTGCCATGGTTGCGGTTAAGGTTTTCCCTTCACCCGTTCTCATTTCTGCAACGTTACCACCATGCAAGACAAGCGCCCCAATGATTTGAACTTTAAAAGGGGTCATCTTCAACGTCCGGGTCGCTGCTTCTCTAGCAACCGCAAACGCTTCGTATTTGATATCGTCCAAGGTTTTTCCGTTTTTTAATAAATCACGAAAATAAATCGTCTTTGCTTTTAAGGCATCATCCGACAAACTTTTCATTTCCGATTCGAAAGCAAGCACTCGGTCTGCTTCTTTTGAGAGCAATCTGAGTTGTCTTTCTTCGAATTTAAAGATTTTTTCTAACCATGTCATCGATGTTGTTTCCAATTTCTTATTTTAGCATTTTTGATGCTGATTGTAATCTTGAATGTGTATCTATTTTTCTTGATAAAACAATGATTTTTAAATCAAATTTCTCATGGATTGGTATCAATTGAATCATGCTACGCATGGTTTCTCCTGAGGTCATCACATCATCAAAAAAGACGATTTTTCGAGGAAGAGGGATGTGTTGATGACGTTGAATAACTTCACGAATTCCTTGCCGACCTTGAAAATCTTGCTCTGCTTGTCGATAGGCTTTGTTTTTATAAAATACATGAAGTAAGGGAATACCTAGTGGCAAGAGGATTTCATCCAGATGATGAAATCCTCGTTGAGAAACATGATCGCTAAAACTTGGCGCAGGCAAGAACGTAAATCCTTGATACTTTAACCTTAGGTAATCCTGATGTTGATGAAGAAACGTTTTCCCCAATTCAATATCCCCCAAAGCTTTGTATTGATGAATTCTTGATTTGAAGAATGGTCCATAATCCAAAAAGGATTCCATGGAATAACGATCAAACCTAGACAGTTGATGATGCCATTCCAATTGGTGGTCACATCTTGAACATACGTGTGGAGAGCGATGCCACTGGAATAGATGCCGGTGATAAATTGGAGAAAAACAAACCTTACATGTGATCATTGGCAAATTTAATTTTTGCTTGTGCCCCTTGAATCGAAGGACTTCGATGGTTGGTCAACAGGATGACCTTGCCCGTGGGAGCGTTTAACTTTCGCCCAACTCGACCCGCCATTTGAATCAACATCGAGGTCGTATAGAGTCGGTGATCCGCTTCAAAAATAATCGCCTGTAATTGACTGACAGTAATGCCACGTTCGAGAATAGCTGTGGTAATCAAGAAAAAATCAGGTTTATTTTTAAATTGATGAACGACCTCTTCTCGATCCTCGCTTGAAGAAAACGCCAACTTGGTGGTAGGGAAAAAGATTGTGACGAAACGTAACATCCATTGTCCGATTGCAATCGTCGGTACAAAGATAAAGACAGGAACATGTTGTTTCTGAAATTGAAATAATAACAAAACAAGCTTGATCCACTTAAAGAAAAAAGGTCGGACCATGATGCTTAATTCTGGAAGAGGATGTCCGTGGTAGCGTTTAAACAAATGAAAAACTTTTCCTCCTTGTTTCTTAAATTCGATGAGTTGTTGTTTTTCAAATGTTGCTGATAAATACACAATCATTCCTTGAGATGCTCGTTGAACCATGGCCATTAAGACGGGATTTCCGGCATAAGGAAAGGCATCTACTTCATCAAAAATCAAGACATCAAAGTACTTTTCATATCGAAAAATTTGGTGGGTGGTCAGAATGATTAAATCGGCTTCCAGTTGGTCATGATGACCACCAAAGACTGAGGTGATTGTTAGGCTTGGAAACACTTGCTGAAATCTTGGGACCATTTCTTGAACCACGTCCAGTCGTGGAATGACAAACCCGATTCGCTTTCCTTCGGCAAGAGCAATTTGAATCAATCCAAAGACAATTTCCGTTTTTCCACTTCCAGTCACAGCATCCACCATCGCCGATTGTTGCTGACGGTAACAGGCAATCAGACCATCCGCAATGGTTTGTTGCTCCACGGTCAGCGCGTAACCCAACTGAATTTGAACAGCTTTCTTTTCTCGCTTACGAGCAACCCAAGGATCACATTGAAACTGTAAACAAGCACGACAATAAGGTTGGCCATGTTTCATGCCAACTTTAAGTACATCTTGGTTATGACAACGAGGACAGCGATATTCGTTCACACCTATCAATAGATAGGTTCAAGGATTACCGGAAATGTTTTTTTTCGTACTCACTGATGATGTCGAGTCTGGTTTGATGACGACCACCCTCGTATGGGGTGTTCACAAATAATTGAATTCTTTTTAAGATTTCTTCTAAGGTCATGTATCTAGCGCCAAAGGCAATCAAGTTGGCGTCATTGTCGATACGCGCTCTTTTGGTTGCCTCATCATGATATCCAACCGCACAACGAGCCCCTTTGACTTTATTCGCGGCAATCGACACTCCGATGCCTGATCCACAAATTAAAACACCAAATGGTGCTTCTTTGGCGGCGACACGTTCCGCCGCAGCAAGGGCATATTCAGGATAATGACAGCTACCATCTGTAAAAGTTCCTGCATCAATCATGTCAAAGCCAAAAGCTTTTAACTGTTGAATCAGCGTTTGTTTATTGGCAAAACCTGCATGATCACTGGCAATGATGATTTTCATTGGATACACCTCTTTCTTAAGTATAAATGATTATGAAGCGTTCTTTAAGATTGATGTCTTTAAGGATAGTCGTCTTTGCACCTGGATAGATGGATTGAACGATGGGTGGTAGTAAGGTTGATAATTCCGGACCAATTTCAAAAGCAAAGATTGCCTTGGGTTTGATGAAAGGTTTTGCTTCGATCAAATATTGTTCATAAAACTTTGTGACAGGATTCGCAAGCAACGCCAGATGCGGTTCATGGTCAACCACAAATGGATGAAGGTCACCCTTGGTGTTGACATAAGGAGGGTTACTGACGACAAGATGGATTGATCGAGAAAACTTTGGAGGTATGTTTTGAAACCCATCACTGAGACTGAATTCAAGATCAAGCTTCAACGTTCTCGCATTGTCTTTGGCAACGTCGAGTGCCAATGAACTAATGTCGGTCGCTAAAACTTTCCATGATGGTCGGTTGGATTTTAAGGCAAGGGCAATCGCACCACTGCCAGTGCCAACATCAACCACACTTAGATTGGTTTCAGAGGAAAAGTGCTTAAGTATCCACGTCACAAGTTCTTCCGTCTCTTGTCGAGGAATAAGCACATGAGGATTAACCTTAAGCTCTAAATTTAAAAATGTTGTATGACCTATGAGATAGGCAACGGGTTCACCCATTTGTAAACGACGGAAACTGGTGAAGAAAGCATCAGCATGTTTTGCAGGCCAATCCAAATGCGTGAGCAACAAATCTTTAGAGGTAATGTTTTCGTGATGTTGAATCAACGTAAGAATACTGAACTGGTCGACAGCACCTTCACCTACGTGGGTTAATGCTTGTTGATAAAGTTGACCTAGCGTCATTCCCCACCTGTTAATTTTTGCTGTTGATCAAAATGATTCAACGCTTCAAGAATGTTATCGATCTGACCTTCCATGACACGATCAAGTTGGTTAATCGTAAAACTTATACGGTGATCGGTGACACGGTTTTGAGGATAGTTATACGTTCGAATTTTTTCACTACGTTCACCGGTACCAACTTTTAGTTTTCTTTCATTGCCAACTTTTTCATCAATCTCTGCTTGTTTATGAGCCTCTAATTTTGCATACAACATCTTCATCGCCAATTCGCGGTTTTGAATTTGAGATTTTTCAATTTGACATGAGACAACTAGACCTGTCGGCAAATGGGTAATACGAATTGCTGATTCGGTTTTGTTAACGTTTTGACCACCGGCACCTTGGGAACGATAGGTATCGACTTGAAGGTCGCTTGAATTAATAACGATATCCACTTCTTCCACTTCTGGCATCACCAACACCGTGGCCGTCGATGTGTGAATTCGACCCGAGGCTTCGGTCGCGGGAACCCGTTGAACCCGATGCGCGCCAGATTCAAATTTAAGTTTGGAATAAACCGCATCGCCTTTGACCATGAATGTAATCGTGGATTGACCACCAGCATCAGAAAGCATTTGGACTTTCCAACCATTTTTTTCACAATACTTTGTGTACATTCTAAATAAGTCACTGGCAAAAATAAATGCTTCATCGCCTCCAGCGGCCCCACGAATTTCCACGACGATGTTTTTATCATCATTAGGATCTTTGGGGATCAAAAGGAACTTAATTTGCTCCATGAGTTTTTCTTGGGCTGTCGTCAACTGCTCAACTTCTAGTTTCCCAAACTGGGCAATTTCAGGATCACTATCGTTACGCATCACCAAGGCATCGGAAAGATTCTTTTCATTGGTTTCGAATTGATTAAAGAGAAATACAACTTTATCTAAGGTTGCTCGTTCTTTAGAAATCACTTTGAATTGTCGCGAGTCATTGAGAATATGTTCCTGAATAAGTAAATCATCAATCGTTGTCAAACGATCGCGCATCACTTTCAGTCGATTTCTTAAATTTTCTTCCATGTTCTAAACCTATCGTATTTTATCATAAACATCGCATTTTTTGAAAGATTTTTTTCATTTTTACTATTTTATATACCCTGGAAATTGGGTATAATATCTCAAGGAAAACGTCATGGCATATAAAGCACTCTATCGTACCTATCGGCCTCAACAATTTTCACAAGTTGTCGGGCAACAAGCAATTGTTAAAACCCTGCAAAATGCTTTGTTAAACCAAAAGCTTTCCCATGCTTATTTATTCTCCGGTCCACGCGGAACTGGAAAAACCACCTTAGCAAAAATATTTGCCAAAGCGTTAAACTGTGAAACCTCTCCAAGTGAACCTTGTGGGGTTTGTGAAAATTGCTTAGCCCTTCAAGAAAACCGCCATCCCGACATCATCGAAATTGATGCAGCGAGCAACAACGGGGTCGATGAAGTTCGCGAATTGATTGACAAGGTCAAGTACGCGCCGATCAAAGGAAAATATAAAGTTTATATCATCGATGAAGTTCATATGATGACATCCGGTGCCTTCAATGCCTTGCTTAAAACCTTAGAAGAACCACCCAGCCATGTTCTGTTTATTTTGGCCACCACCGAACCCCATAAAATATTGCCAACCATTCTTAGCCGATGCCAACGGTTTGATTTCGGTAAGGTCAATCCTCATGATTTAAAAAATCGTCTTGAACTCATCCTAAAAAAAGAAAAAATTACCCTTGATGAAGCTGCCATTCAAACCGTCATTCAATTGGCCGATGGCGGTGTTCGTGACGCTCTGTCAATCTTGGATCAAGTCATCGCCTATACGGGTGGTCGGTTTCAAGAGTCTGATTTATTACAATTGTTTGGCCTTGTCAGCACCGAAGAAAAAATAAATTTATTCATTTCCATCGGTCAACAAAATCAAGCGTTGATGATTCAAAAGATTGAACAATTTGTCAAAATTGGTGCCGACTTTAAACGCCTATTAAATGATTTGCTGATGATGTTAAAAGATGTACTTATTTTGGTGAAGACCCAACAACCTTCGTTAATGTCGACCATTGGTGAATCACAAGCAAATCGCCTCTTAGAATATGTCACTATTCAAAGGATACCTTCTCTGGTTGAAGCGTTGATGACATTACAACTCGATGCAAGAAACACTCAATCCATCCCTGGGATGATGCAATTACGCTTATTACAATTGCAACCTGAAGTGAGCAAAGCAAAAGCTCAACCAACGATTTTTGATGTGATAAAGAAACCACCCGTGGCTGCTCAAAGCGAACCTACGGCTTCCATACAAGAAAGCGGTGAGGCGATTTATATCGATGATGTCAACATGATCAAGGTCATGGTGACTGGGGATAAAGATCAAAAAAATGATTTGATTGAATCGTGGAAGAAACTTGATGAACTCTTGTATCAACCAAAGTACGCGGCAATGGCAGCCTTCATCAAAGATGCACGTCCTTATGTGCTTAGTAAACATATTCTTGTGATCGAAGTTGACCAAGTCATTGTGACGGCCAAGTTAAATATCCTCGCGAATCAATCCCTGATTCAAGCCGTCATCAAACAAGTATCAGGGTATGAAGGCTTGGTGTATGCAATCAATCGCCAAGAAGCGGTCAAACTAAAGAAACTATTCATGGACTTATCGCAGTTAAATAAATTACCCGTCAAACAAGATACACCACCGACGGTGAAAAATTGGACCTTCCAATGAAACCATTAAAAAGTTTACAAGCGTTGATTGAATCGTTTGAAAAATTACCAGGCGTTGGTAGCAAATCTGCAGAACGCATGGCCCAAGCGATTTTAGATTTCTCGGTTGAGGATGTCACGCAATTTCAAACGAGCTTAGGGGCAGTCAAAGCCAATGTTCACGCCTGCCCTACTTGCGGGTTATTAACCGAAGAAGCCCAATGTGAGATTTGTTTGTCATCGCGATCGTATGACACGTTGGTCGTGGTGAGTTATTCAAAAGATGTGGTCGCCTTTGAAAAACTAGAAGAAACGCCTTACCGCTATCATGTGTTAGGCGGGGTGCTTTCGGCGGCAAAAGGTTTTGGCATTGAACATTTAAACATTGATTCATTACGTCAACGAGTTCAAACCCATCCTTTCAAAGAAATCATTCTTGCCACCAACCCAACCTTAGAAGGTGAAACCACCGCGCAGTTTATTGCGACGCTACTAGCGAAACAAGGGTTAACCATCTCTCGGATTGGCTATGGCTTACCAATGGGTGGGCATGTGGATTATGCCGATGCCCTTACCTTATCCAAGGCAGTTTTAGGAAGAACCAATCTCAAAGGAGTGAAATGATGTTTATCACCTTAGAAGGACCAGAAGGAAGCGGAAAAACATCCGTGATGAAGGAAGTGATTGCCCGTTTAAGGCAAGAAGGTTTTGTCATTGAAGAAACTCGAGAACCTGGTGGGACCCCGATTGCCGAACAAATTCGCCAAGTCATTTTAAATAAAGAAAATACAAAACTTGATCCCCGCGCGGAAGCCTTATTACTCGCGGCGAGCCGAAGACAAAATTTAGTTGAAAAAATTTGGCCGGCACTCAAAGCAGGAAAAATTGTGATTTGTGACCGGTTTATTGACTCAAGTCTTGCCTATCAAGGTGGGGCGAGGGGTTTAGGTATTGAACCTGTATTAAACATCAATTTATTTGCCACCGAATCTTCTTATCCTCAATTAACATTGTTGTTTGATATCTCACCAGAATTAGGATTAAAGCGAATTGCCGCCAACGCCAATCGAGAAATTAATCGTTTGGATTTAGAACAATTATCCTTTCATCAAAAAGTTCGCGACACTTACTTAGCCCTCGCAAAGCGCTTCAAAGATCGCTTCATCGTCATCGATGCTTCGTTACCTTTAGCAAGCGTGATTGAGAATACTTACAAGGCCATCCATCAACGATTATTATGAATGTCTCTGACTATCTCAAGCATCAACAAAAACCCTTGTATGACCTTTTTGCCCGCGCGCGGGCCAATGGTCGGTGGAGTCATGCGTATTTACTTAACGGTTACCAAGGTCAACCATTATTACCCATCGCTCAATTCTTAGCCCAATCGCTTCTATGTGAACAACCTTCTCCACTTGCTTGTGGCAATTGTTTAACCTGCCAACGATTTCTTCAACAAGACTATACAGACATCATCATGATTGACGGAAGTGAAGCGACCATCAAGAAACAAGATGTGCTTTCCCTTGAGTCACGCTTCGCCATCACCGGGCTAGAAAAAGCTAACAAACAAATCTATGTCCTTCATCAAGTGGAAGCGATGACACCTGAAGCGATTAATGCGTTATTAAAATTTTTAGAAGAACCTCATCTTGAAATCTATGCGATCCTCACCACCACATCGCTGGATGATGTTTTACCAACGATTCAATCACGCAGTCAAGTCATCCATCTCAAACCAACCGATCAATCGATGCTTATTCAAGCAGCAATTCAGGCTGGGGTGAAAGAAAAAGACGCTGAGTTATTAAGTTTTGAATGCGGGACCGTGGAAGCCATGGTGGAGAAGAGTCAACATGACACGTGGACCGCAAGCATGGTCCACCTGGAGACCTTTTGCCAAGCATGGACCAAAGACAAACTTGAAGCCTTGTTTTACTTTCGCCAATCATGGTTACCACTTTTAGAAGATGTGACTTTGGTGGCTGCATTCATTCAACGCTGGATGGTGATGCTCCAAGAGATGGCGAAAGCATCGACAAAGCAGGCTGTGATTTTAAAAAGCTATGTTAGTATGTTGTTAGGTGTTCGTCATCAACTAAGGCAACCTTATGAAAGCTTCACGCGGTTGCAGGTGCGATTCGCGAACTTAGATAAAAGTACCAATCTCAACCTTTTCTTAGAAGGAATGATGATTGAATTGTTAGAGGTATAACCATGGAAAGCCAAACCGTCACTCCCTATTACGTAGGGATTCAAATTAATCATCTTCCAAGGCTGCAATATTTTTCCACCGTTCAAACCAGTTATCACAAAAATGATTATGTGATTGTGGAAACGGGAAAAGGTTTTGAATTGGGCTTAATCAAAACAGAATTAAAATCGATGGATACGTATCGATATCCCTTTCAACTTGCCCCCATTGTTCGTCCAGCGGACCCTAAAGATGTCACTGCCCAGCAACGAAATGAACACGATGCCAAACAAGCGATGTTGTATGCAAAAGAAACGGTTAAAAAATTAAACTTAGACATGGATATTTTTGCCGCTGAATATAATTTAGATCGCTCAAAACTCTTCTTCTTATTTACATCAGAAGATCGTGTTGATTTTCGGGATTTATTACGCACCTTAGCAACGCAATTTCACACGCGGATTGACCTTCGTCAAGTTGGCGCACGTGACCGCGCCAAACTTTATGGCGCGATTGGTATCTGTGGTTTACCTTTATGCTGCACCACGTTTTTAAATGAGTTTGATAACATCTCGATTAACCGGGCAAAGAATCAAATGCTGACCTTGAATATTCCCAAACTCACGGGTCACTGTGGCAAACTCTTATGCTGCTTAAAGTATGAAGATGATGCTTACACCGAAATCAAAGCGAGCTTACCTCGGGTTGGCGATCGCTACATGATTAACGGCGTGAGTTTTAAAGTCACGTCGATGAATGTCTTATCACGGATGATCAAAGTAGAAAACCAAAGCCGAGAAATTCAATTCATCCACGTCGATGATTTGAATAAACATCCTAAAGGAACACCCGTGGCATGAAGCGTCGACGATCGTTTGTAGACTCCAAATTTGGCAAACTTTATCTTGTCGCGACCCCCATTGGTAATTTAGAAGAAATCACCACGCGGGCCACGGCCACCCTTGCGAGTGTGGATCTTGTCGCATGTGAAGATACGCGCGTGAGTGGCAAACTCATTAAACATTTAGGGTTAGAAAAACCACTGATTGCTTGCCATGAACATAATGAATTCACCGTCAGTAAACAATTGGTGGAAAAATTATTACAAGGCCAGTCGATTGCCTATGTTTCTGATGCTGGCTATCCTGGGATTTCTGATCCAGGACAACGCTTAGTCCAAGCGGCGTTATTAGAAGACATTCAAGTGATTGTGATTTCTGGTCCTTCTGCCGTCTTTAATGCCTTGGTCGCCAGTGGATTAGACACCACACGATTTTATTTTCATGGGTTTTTAAGACAAAAAGAAGCGGCAAGATTAGATGAAATTAAAGATCTTTATCGCCGACCAGAAACCCTCATCTTTTACGAAGCACCCCATCGCATCGATACGACCTTAAGAAATTTACTCGATGTCCTTGGCAACCGTAAAGCTTGTATCGCCAGAGAACTAACCAAGATTCATGAAGAATATATTGAAGGAACGTTACAAGAATTAACCGAGATTGATCCCACCACCCTTAAAGGGGAAATGGTGGTCATGGTCGAAGGCAACAAAGATGAATTTGGAATCAAACTGTCTGAAGAAGAAATTAGGAAGTTAGTGGATTCAATGACGGCAACAGGGATCTCGATGAAAGATGCGATCCGCCAAGTCTCAGAGATGACGAAAATGGCAAAGAATTATATTTATAAAGTCGTCCATCAAAACTAATTTTCTTGGTCTCTTCGTCTTTTTTCAATGACAACACTCGCGCCGATCACGCCTCCAAAAATGGCAAAACCTGCTAAAGAAATCAATAAGCCTTCTGATAAATAAGGCGTCCAATAACGGACGATATAATCGGCTGGGCCAACCGCAGATAAGAACCCAACAAATCCCCCTTGTGATAAATACACCGGTGTCGAATCTTTTACTCCACCTTGAGCGATTCTTTCCACACGCCAGCCTGGATCAAACGCGGTATTCAAGACAATAAAACGTGAGGTTTGAAAATTCGTAGAAAAAGTTCGCGTATTCCTCGTATGTTGAAAATTCGTTAACGGATATTCATTTAAGGAATCTAGGCGAGATAAAAATGCCGCATAAGGTTCTCGGTATAACACAGGATGAAACATGCTACCTTCTTCAAATTTAGGGACAATGACAATCCGGCTAACGGGACGATCTGGGTAATATCCTCTCATGAATTTAAACGATGTATTCACAAATGAATGCGCATCACGAATGATGATGTCACCCGATTCATCAAAATAATAGACGGTTGCATAATGGGATAGTCTTAATTGAAGCGAAAAGAAGTAAAGTTCGCTATCCCCAAAGGTAGCTCCCACCGTTGGGGTTAAATGAATCGGCATGTATTCTCCATCAAAGCGATTGATGGTCGCGTTAGGATTGACCACGGTTTGTTCGCAAGTGTCGATGGTTTTCACATGGGCCGGGTTAAAGGTAAGTTTATTGCCATTGACGTCTTCACATATGATCGTCTTCACTTGCGCATTGAT
>DBCA01000068.1:0-830 GCA_002292805.1 Caryophanales bacterium UBA970 | reverse complement strand
TCGCGAATGGCTTCCACATCATCGTTGGCCAGGATTGTCCCTGATAAATATATTTCTTCATTGTTAAGGACTTCGGTCGTGCCATTGGTAAAGAAACGATTGCTGAACTGACCTTCCACTTGGTCGTTTTCATAAAGCGTGTCATGGGTTAAACCACCTTCAATAAAATGTTGGTTCACATACACGGAATTTTTATTCGTGGATAAGTAAGGATCTTTGATAAACCCAAAAGGGACGTTTTGATAGAGATATTCATCAATGCCGGTGACTGGATTCACCTCGCCTGCTTTGGTGTACGAGTCATAGACGTTTTGCATGATGTAATATTTAATCCCTAAAAATAAATCAAGATTGTAACGTTTTTCGTGATACCCCATTGACCAACCTTGATAGTTATAATTCATATGCGAATAGTTATTAAACTCAGACATATAGAAATTGTATAAAGAATGAAACGCGGTAAGCCCGTTATAACCTAGACGCATCCCAAGGTTGGTGGATTCACCCGCGTTTAAATTATAAATTCGGAAAAAATCATCGTCTTGTTCGTATATGTCTTTAACCACATCTCGTTGATCTTCCACTAAATCTAATCCGTTATCTAAACTGTTGGGGTAACTGATTAAGCCATGCATGTTCATGATCAATGTCCCCATGACAATCGCTTCAAAGAAAATTGCATTCTGGATGGTTTCTGGTAATGACTTTTTTCGGAAATCTTTTCTTAATACCCAAAACACGGCAATCATGTAAAGCAAGGCAAACACAGCGACGTATTGACGTTCTTCCATCTCAGAGAAGAAGAATTTATTTTCATATTCCAAGGCGAC
>DBCA01000121.1:4545-4839 GCA_002292805.1 Caryophanales bacterium UBA970 | reverse complement strand
CGGGTGAGGTAACAGTGATTGCCGTTGGTAAAACCGCTGGATCCGTATTCAAAGCAAAGTCAGAATCATCCGAGACTTGTAATTGAATAGCAGAGTTAAATTCACCAAGAATTCCTACGTAATCAAATTTTGTGGTGGTGGACATGCCATTAAAGAAGGTGTTGATCGCTTCTCTTCCTGGAACATTAATGTAACGATCAAAACGAGCATCAACATTTTTTGCACCTAATTTAAAGGTTGCAGTCAAATTACCAGTCTGCTGAGTTTGGTCAATCACCAAGGGTGTGAATGCCG
>DBCA01000121.1:438-4461 GCA_002292805.1 Caryophanales bacterium UBA970 | reverse complement strand
TCAGTTAATTCAAGTGGGGTGATGGTGGGCGCTGTGCCTGTTAACTTGGTAACTTCTGGCAAGCCACTTCCGGCGGCACCAGAAATTTGGATTAAACTGTTGCCTATATTCGAGCCTGGTGCAGCCGATATAAATCCATAAACTTCAACAAAATCACCTGGGACAATGGTTTCACTACCTTCATAACCAAAGACGGTGATTGCAAAATCACCTTGTTGGATAAAAAAATTCTTTTGACGCACAACCCTCGTCACAACCCCGCGAACACTAACATCGGCACCTTCGACGCGTTGTCTTGCATCTTGAATGGAGATGACGCTAGACACTGGTGCAGATGAAGATGATGGCGTAGAAGACGCTGAAGATGAGGACGTTGACGTCGCGGTCGATGTTGTTGAGGCTGATGTGGTGGATGGTGTGGATGTTGGTGTTGAACTTGATGGGGTGGTGACACCGCATGCTGCAAGCACTAACATTAAGAAAGGTAATAGGGTGATTTTTCTCATGTGATTAATTTTCCTCCTCACTTGATATTTATGTACGGCTATTACTTAACTATTATATACAAAAAAATCCACCTTAAGCAAGGATTTGTCGTTTAAATTTACCAATTATTGACAATCAAAGAAAAAGACCTTGATCAAGGTCTTTTTTTGGAATCAATCGAGCAAATTAACCAAGATTTTCGGCGTATGCTTTAAGTAATTTTTTAACAGGACGGAAAGTTTTCTTGATTGTCCCATCGATAAATGGATTTTTGAGCTTAGCTTTTTCCAATAATTGAGTGAATGGGTACTTGCCTCCAAGGGAACAAACTTTGACATATTTTTTCCAGGCTTTAGCATGATTTTTCTTCATTAAACCTAAGAATTGTAAAGCGATGACTTGAGCCAGGGTATAGTCAATATAGTAAAAAGGCGAAGAATAAATATGGGCTTGTCTCATCCAACGAGCACCCTTTTCATATAAAGGGAATCCAGTGTATTTCTTATAAGGGGTGTATTTAATTTCAATCTCACGCCACTTGGCACAACGTTGATCGTGGGTGACGGTTGGATTTTCATAAACCCAGTGTTGGAATTCATCGACGGTAACACCATAGGGTAAGAAGTTAATGGCACCTTCTAAGTGACCAAATAAATATTTATCTTTATCTTCTTTAAAGAAAGATTCCATGTATGGTGTAGCAAAGAATTCCATCGACATCGAATGAATTTCTGCTTCTTCCATCGTTGGATCACGGTATTCAACAGGTTTAATTTTTCTTGACATAAACCCTTGGAAAGCATGGCCAATTTCGTGGGTTAAGACATCAACGTCACCGGCAGTCCCATTAAAATTAGAGAAGACAAAAGGCATTTGATAGCGAGGGAAAAAGGTCATATAACCGCCACCACGTTTGCCTGGTTTTGCTTCTAAATCTAAGAGTTCTTGGTCCACCATGGCTTGGAAAAACTCACCAATTTCTTCGCCCATATCTTTATACATGGTTAAGGCTGATTTCACTAAATAGTTTTTATCACCTTTAGGTGTGGCATTTCCATCCTTGAATTGAATGGCTAAATCATAAAACTTTGGTGCTGGTACATCAATCCGTTTGATTTGTTGTCTGGTTAACTTGTTGGATAAAGGGACGACGGATTCAAGAATTTGATCGCGGTAAGATTTGACATCTTTAGGACCGTAATCAGTTCTCCCCATTCTGTCATATGCCATTTGGGTAAAGGATCCATATCCTAATTTCTTCGCCATGCCATGACGTAGAGTCACTAATTTACTGTAGATGTCAGCCAATTGTTGTTCTTTTTCTTCCATCCATTGCTCGACTGCTTTGCTTGCACGTTTCCGGATATCGCGGTCTTTGCTAACTGCAAATTTACCCATTTGCGATAAGTTATAGGTTCCACCATCAAAGGCAATTTGAGCACTTGCCATTAAAGCATCATATTCAGTAGAGAGGCGGTTTTCTTCTTGTAAATCTTGAAGGATTTTTTGATCAAAAGTTTTTGCCGCAAGTTCTAATTTCTTAAATAAGAAAGATCCAACTATTTTTTCAAGTTCAACGCGATGTTTGCTAGCTAATACTGCTTTTGAATAGCGATTGCCAAGACCTTGGACCATCGGGCCAACTTCGTTGATCAAATCATTAGCTTTTTTATACGTTTCATCTCGTGTATCAATGGAGTGACGGACAGATATGATCGTGAAGTCGGTTTGAACTTCATCCATAAATTTACCGATTTTATTCATAATTCGACGTTGAATTTGAGCATTGCTTGCAGATTCAAATTCAGCCAACAAAACATTAAACTTCTTCTCAATCTTCGGGAATTTTGGTAAGTGTAAAGGATATTCGCTAAACTTTAAGACTTTGGTCATTGGGACTGCCTCCATTTATGCATTTACTTAATAATAAGACTTTTCTCGGTCATTTCAATAGGTTTCTCTAATCCAAGCAAATCAAGAATCGTTGGTGCAAGGTTTCCTAACTTGCCACCTTTTGGCATTAAACGAATGCCAGGGATGTTAATGGCAACAGGAACGAGGTTCGTGGTATGGGCAGTATGGGGTTTACCATCGGCGGTTAAGATTTGGTCGGCATTGCCATGGTCTGCGGTGACAATGAGCTTACCGCCATGTTGTTGGCACCAATCAATCACCGAACCAACGCATTCATCAACAACCTCAACTGATTTAACTACAGCTGATTCCACTGCCGTATGACCAACCATGTCACAGTTGGCAAAGTTAACAATAGCAACATCTAAATCACCTTTGTTAAGTTCTTTAATCAATGCATCACGGACTTGATAAGCGCTCATTTCAGGTTGTAAATCATAGGTAGCAACTTTCGGGGAATTGATCAACACTCTTCTTGCCCCTGAAAGTTCTGGCTTTTCCACCCCATCATAATTGATGGTGCCATCAAAGAAAAACGTGACGTGAGGATACTTTTCAGTCTCTGCTAAACGTAATTGCTTTTTACCATGACTTGCTAACCAAGGACCAAGGGTGTTATCTAGCGTTGGTAACTTAAACGCAATGTCACCTTTCACTGAATCAGCATATTTCATCGTTTGAACTAATTGGATATCTTTTAAAGGTGATATAGGTTGATAAGCTATCCATGAAGGTTTGCCATCCTTGATTGGAGGGTATGCGTAAAACATTGGGTTGGTGAGTAAAGTGCAAAGTTGAATCGCGCGATCAGGTCTAAAATTCATAAAAATAACAGCATCTCCATCTTGAATTTTGCCATCAATACCATCAGCATAGTGAGGAATTAAGAATTCATCACTTGGATCTTTGCCTTCTTTTGGAAGGGATGTATATTGGTCTCTAAAATATGTTCGATAATCCTTAAAGCTTGGGCCTTTTTGATGGACAAGGACATCATAGGCTTTGGCAACGCGTTGAAGGTTTTTATCCCGATCCATCGCGTAGTACCTGCCTCCAATGGATGCTAATTGACCTGTTTTGAACTCGTTCATCGTCTCAACCAAGCGTTGAATATAGGTTTCGCCAAGTTGGGGAGCAACGTCTCGACCATCCATAAATGCATGAAAATAAACGCGACTGACCTTTTGCTTGGAAGCAAGTTTAATGATGGCTTGGAGATGTTCAAGATGGGAATGAACTCCACCATCCGAAACCAATCCTAAAATATGTAATTTTTTATTGTTCTTTTTTGCATATGTCATTGCCTTTAAGTACGCTTGATTTTGTTCAAAGGTTCCATCCACAATCGCTTGATCAATTAAAGTTAACGATTGATAAACAATTCTTCCCGCGCCAATATTTAAATGCCCTACTTCAGAATTACCCATTTGTCCTAAAGGTAACCCCACCATCAAGCCAGATGCCTCTATTTCTGTGTAAGGAAATTTGGAAAAATACCTGTCAAGGTTAGGTTTTTTTGCTTTGGCAATGGCGTTACCATAAGTTTCCTTACGAATACCATACCCATCCATGATGACGAGAATGACTGGTTTTTTCATATATTACCTCTTCTAAGATATTAAT
>DBCA01000121.1:0-413 GCA_002292805.1 Caryophanales bacterium UBA970 | reverse complement strand
AAGAATAATGGAAATCCATCGGTATAAAAAAAAGCTTTGCCACCAATTGTAATTGGTAGCAGCCGCATTATAGACTGCAACTTGTTTACGAAATAATTCATCAACTTCTGCTAATGACTTTTTTAGCGACACATACTCTGGATTAACCGATAAGGCTTGGTTTTGTTCACCGTAATAAAAAAGGGCCTGAGCGGTTTGCACCAGAAAACTTTTCACAATGGTTCGTTCAGTATCTTTAATATTTTGCAAGGTATCCTCAAACCGTGGACGTTTTGAAAGAATAAACTCTTGTGGAACATCTATTTGATGCCTGACAAATAGTTTTCCGATCATCCTCAATAAATCATATTTTTGTGCAGTTAAGACATCGATTGCATCTTTTCTTTTGCTTAATTGAATAAAAAAACTTCTCA
>DBCA01000004.1:24873-25929 GCA_002292805.1 Caryophanales bacterium UBA970 | reverse complement strand
AGCGTTCATCCTGAGCCAGGATCAAACTCTCTATAAAAAAGTTGATTCTAGTTCATGTTTTAAATTATCTGGTTTGTTCTTGTATAAAGAAAAATTGACGTTATTGTTTGTCTTGTTTTGCTTAGTTTTCAAAGATCAGTGCCCCACGCTTGCTCTCGCAAAAAAAAGAGTGTCCTCTTTGACGTGTGCCTTATAAGATTACCAACATCATTCGATTAAGTCAAGAAATAGTTAAGAAAAGATTTCTTTTTATTCCATCGACTTTTTTCAAAGATATTGATCGTCTTTTACGACCTAGTTTTATGTAGGCGCAAGTAAGATTAAAACATATTCAAAATCCAATTGCAATAGATAATGAATAATTAATTAAATAATCCGATTATTACGAAGAAATTGGAGTGAATAAGTTGCTTCAATTCACACTTTTGGCGATGGATCAATTTTCTCAGGCTTAACCATTCATCTTTTTTTATCATCGGTGGGGTCAAAACTAACTGGTCAAACCTTGAGTCACGATGCACAAAACAAAGAGGTTAAGCTTCACGAATCCCCGAAAATAAAAAAACCCAGGACGTTGATTCCTAGGTTTCTTGAACGATAAGAGCGAAGAATTAACGACGACCGCCGCGAGAGACCGCGATGAAACGTAAAATGCGTAAGAAGACATTGATAAAGGAAATGTATAAACTAAATGCCATATACATGGCTTGTGATTTTGTGATGTCGCCGGTTTGCGAAATTTGTTTCACCATCCAAACTTGGTAAGCCACCAAGAGTAACACCACGCCAAAGATTCCGAAGGAGATAAACCAATCAATCGAGACGCTACCAAGAAATAAATTCACTACGCTTAATAAAATTAATCCGATAAAACCAACAAAAGCAAACTGACCTACCCCGAGCAAACTGGTTTTGGTGGTCGCTCCGTAATATGCAAAAGCACCAAACACAAACGCTGAGATACCAAATGAAGTGCCGATTAATTCAATGGAATAGGCAAAAGGTAATGTCGATAAAATCACACCCATTGCGCCAGAGTATAAGAAGAATGGAATT
>DBCA01000004.1:15439-24859 GCA_002292805.1 Caryophanales bacterium UBA970 | reverse complement strand
CCTTGACCTCGCCGGAAAGAGCCAAATAAAAACCAGAAATAACTAATCATTAAAACGATGGCGCTACCAATCATTAAGCCTGCAAATAAATCATCTGATATAAGTCCGCTCGCGAAAGCAAAGAAAACGCCTAAAGCCATCAGGGCAGTAACACCTAAAGCAACAGCCATCCAAGCAAACACCTTGACTAAAGGTGATGTGGTGCTAGTTTCATTCGCGTATTGTTGATATGGACGTTCCATATAATTTCCTCCTGGGTATGAATTAACAATAACAAATTCTAGAAATTATTAAAGCGATATGATTTCAAGTTACCCAATCATGTTGGTCAATAGCTCTTCAAAAGAAGAAACTTTTAACGATGCCCCACCGACCAAAGCGCCATCCACATCAGGTTGGGTTAAATAATCTTTAATATTATTGGGTTTAACACTGCCACCATAAAGTACGAGGGTTGCTTCGGCAACCAGTGGGCTAAACATTTCTTCTAAGCGTTCACGAATATAATTGGCGATATCTTGTGCGTGTTCTTTACTGGCATTTTTACCTGTACCAATGCTCCAAACAGGTTCATAAGCGATGACAACTTTTTGCATTTGTTCACTGGATAATCCTGCTAATCCAATCAGAAGTTGATCGCGAATCACGCCTTTGGTACGACCATGATCGTAGTCATCACTAGATTCACCGACACAATACACGGAGGTGAAACCATCTTGAGAAGCTTTGATCATTTTCTTATTACAAATTAAATTGGTTTCGCCAAAATAGCTACGTCTTTCCGAGTGACCAATCAAGGTCCAATCCACACCTAGCTCTTTTAACATCGAGGTGCTAATTTCTCCAGTGAATGCCCCAGCGGTTTCAAAATGAATATTTTGGGCACTGACAATCAATTGCGGATTATGTTGTTTCACGGTTGCTAATGATAAATACGTTGGGGCAATCCCAATCAACACATTGGCAGCCTTTGCTTTTTCAACCAAAGGAATCGACGCCGTTGCAAAGGCAGTTGCCTCAGCGATGGTTAGATTCATTTTCCAGTTACCTAATAATAATTTTTTTCTCATGACATTAACCTAAGATGATATCGATGCCAGGTAAGTGTCCGGCATTTTCAATCATTTCTAAGGAAGCTCCGCCACCGGTGGAGACATGCGAGAAATCATTCATGTAGCCAAACTGGGCAACCGCAGCCGCAGAGTCGCCTCCGCCACAGACGGTAAACGCTTGTTTGCCTAAGGTTCTCACCGCTTGGCAAACCGATTCTGTCCCTTTGGTGAATTGTGGTTTTTCAAAGACACCCATTGGGCCGTTCCAAAATAATGTTTTTGCTTTTAAAATAATTGTGCGGAATTTGGCAATCGTTTTTGGCCCAATATCCATGCCCATCATCTCACCATGAATTTGTCCTTCATGGGTTTCAATCTTGGTTGGATTATCAAACGTGTTGCTCACCACATAATCATCGGCAAATACGAGTTTACCTTTTGCTTTTTTAATCACGCTTAACGCATAGTCTAATTGATCAGCTTCAAAGGGTGAGGTTCCAATGGTTTTACCTTGAGCCTTCAGGAAGGTATAGGTCATCGCACCACCAATGAGGACATAATCGCATTTTGCTAAAAGTTCATCGATGACTTTGATTTTATCGGAGACTTTAAAGCCACCCATGATCGCAACATAAGGACGATCCGTTGACTTAACATCCACAACCTTGGCAAGGGCTTTGACTTCTTTTTCCACCAAGTAACCGACAGCAACAGGTTTACCTAAGCGTTTTAAAATTTCTGGTATGCCAAAGGTTGACGCATGCGCACGATGGGCACTGCCAAATGCATCCATGACAAAAACATCGGCAAGCGACGCCCAAGCTTGTGCTAGTTTAGGATCATTTTTTTCTTCACCGACTTCATATCGGGTGTTTTGAACGAGCAAGACTTGACCGTTCTTTAATTGATTAACCATTGCCGTTAATGAAGGTCCACTGGTTTCTTTTGAGAATTGAACAGGTTGTTTAAGTAATGCACTTAAGCGCGTGGCAACGACTTGAAGATTATTCTTCTTTTTTTCATCCTCGACTTTGCTTGGGTCTTTATGGGTGACTTTACCAAGGTGAGAGAGCAGAATTAATTTTGCTCCCTTGGCAAGCAAGGCTTGAATGGTGGGCAATGCCGCAACAATCCGATTATCATCACGGATGGCTCCTTCTTTTAATGGAACATTAAAGTCAACACGAACGATGACGCGTTGGCCAGTTAACGTAGGAAGACTTGCTAAATTTTTCATTGGTTTCCCCTTTAAGAAAAACACTCACGATTTGCGTGAGTGTTTCTTGATGTTTTTGAATTACTTCAATCCAAGCACAGACGCAAACTTCTTGACCAATCGAATGTATTGAGATGTATATGAATATTCGTTGTCATACCAGGAGATGACTTTTAAGAGTTGTTTTCCTTCTGGATTAATCATTAACTTGGTTTGTGTAGCGTCAAAAATAGAACCTGCGGTTGCGCCAATAATATCCGAACTCACGATTTCATCTTCGGTATATTCTAAGACATCTTTTAATTTACCATGAGCAGCCGCTTTGAATAAGGCGTTGACTTCTGCTTCATCTTTGACTGGTTTCTTTAGGGTGACGGTTAAATCAACTAAGGAACCATCGATCACAGGAACACGGAACGCTCCACCATTTAAACGGCCCTTCATTTCTGGGATGACCAAGTGTAAGGCTTTGGCAGCACCCGTTGAAGAAGGAACGATGTTCGCAGCCGCAGCGCGACCACGACGATTATCACCTTTTTTCACTAAGTCTAACGTGGTTTGATCATTGGTGTACGCATGGACGGTGGTCATGAATCCAGTGTCGATGCTGAAGGCATCATTTAACACTTTGATTAATGGGGCTAAGCAGTTGGTGGTGCAGCTTGCACCCGAGATCACTTGCATGTCTTTGGTTAATTTATCATCATTGACACCAAACACGTAGGTTGGTGTTTTTTCATCTGCGGGAGCAGAGATGACAACGCCTTTAGCACCACCGGCAGTGATATGAACTTTGGCGTCTTCAATCCCTTTAAAACGACCGGTGCATTCTAAGACTAAATCAGCACCAAAATCTGACCACTTGATTAAATTTGGATCCGCTTGACCTAAGACTGGAATCGAACGACCATTGAAGATGATGGCTTTGCCATCGGCTGAGGTTTCAATCGATCCACCGGCAAAGCGCCCGTGGGTCGTGTCATACTTTAATAAATACGTGAGGGTTTTTGCATCGGTTAAGTCATTAATCGCGACCACATCAATGCCACCGACTTCAACGATTCTCCGGAACGATAGACGGCCGATCCGTCCAAATCCGTTAATTGCTACTTTGATTGCCATGATACTTGAGCCTCCTGGTATTTTTACCAAAAGTATTATAAATGATTATCTGTTAGGAATAAAGGGGTTGAATGGTTTATTCGATTGGTTTGATTCCCTTGAACAAGGTGGTTAAATCAATCGATAAAGCCTCAACAATTTGTTGAAGGATTTGAATCGAGGGATTTCGTCTTCCTCTTTCTAAATCCGATAAGTAATTTCGATTGACATCACTTTCAATCGCTAGGGTTAACTGTGACCAACCTTTGCTCGTCCTTAAAAACCGAATGCGTTTTCCTAATTGTTGTAGTAAGGTCATGCTTTACCTGATACCTTTTTCGCCAAGACCATCAAACCACGAAACAAATGGTTGAGCTGACTTTTACTGATAGGTTTTTGAAAATGTTGGCTCATCATCGTCGCTAATTCTTCTAATGAACTTGAATCGTGCTTTAGTCTTAATTGACATAATTTCACTAATTTTGGCTGGTCGAGTTTATCGATACCAATCACCCGATCAATGAGTTGAATCGCTTGTTTTTGTTTTTTCGCTGCAGCAATCGTTTTGGCCATGTTGGCGTTCTCACATATTTGTAATCGATTCTCTGAATTGGTAAAGTCTCTTGCCACGCGGATATTTTCATATTCTAAGGTGGCATCGGTTGCCCCCATAAAAATTAAAAAGTCAGCAATTTGGTCTGATTTTTTTAAGTAGAGCATGTACTTACCTTTTCGAGGAATCAGTTTAAAAGAAAACCGTAAGGTCTTCACTTGCCGAAGCAGTCTTTGAATTTCTGTTAAAAAGTCTTCGTCATCACTACTGACTTCTAAATGATAATGAGAACTCGATGGATGATTGACGCTTCCACTAGCTAGAAATAAACCTGATAAGTATCCAGCAATCGCGTCGACGCTACGAAATTGTTTTAAGTAAACTTCGGGTGAAGAATCAAAATCCAAATGAATGGTTTGGAGGATTTCATCCACACCATTTTCAAAGATAATCCAATACGTTTGTCGTTGACTAAATCGCGGAGATTGACGATATTCAAATTTAGGATTAACTTTCAAGATGGTTTTACTTGTTTGATATAAAAATTGTGCAACTTTGGCGTAGCTCGTAGACAAGGTTAGCTTTTGAGAACGTTTTGAAAACACATATCGTCCATTCGCTTTCACAAACCCAGCAAAGATGGCTAGTCTCCGATCGCGATCATATGGTTTGGTGGTGAGTTCTTCTTTAACAAACGCTGAAAAAGATTCAATGTTTTGGTTCATTCTTGATCAGTATGTTTTTGAATGTCACGGTGGATGGTTAAAATACCTACTGGAAATTTATTTTTTAATATCTCTCCGAGGGCTTGGGTAAAGACCACAGACCGATGACGACCACCGGTACATCCAACGGATATTTCATAAAAAGGACGTTCTTCTTTTAACAATTGTGGAATCATCACTTCAAAATAATTGACCGCATGTTTTAACAATTCAGCAAACATCGGTTGACCTTTGACAAAATCAATCACGGGTTGATCAAGCCCAGATAGGTTTTTTAAGTTGGGTTTGTAATATGGATTTTCTAAGACGCGTAAATCAAAGACAAAATCAGCATCCAAAGGAATCCCGTGCTTAAAACCAAACGATACAACTCCCATCGTTAAATGATGTTTACTTTGGTTAAAGGTGGCAATGAGTTGTTGGCGAAAATACATGACGGAATATCCGGTCGAATCAAACATGACATCGACTTGGGTTCGTAAATGATCGACCAAGGCTTGATCGCGTTGAATCGCTTGTAGTAAGGTGTACCCCTCTGATTGTAAAGGATGTAAATGCCTAGTTAATTTATAGCGGGACACAAGTTCATTTTCTTTGGCAATCAAACAGACCACGCGAGGTTTTAATCCTGGAATTTGTTTAGCAGCGGCAATCGCTTTTTCCGCATTAAACAAGGTGACGCTAATGACGGTATTAACTGCCGTTAACTGATGATGAATATGTTGGAATAATGAAGAAAATAAATCCGCTGGAGGATTTTCAATACATTGGTATTTCATTTCTTCAAAAGCAAAAATAGCGGTGGATTTACCAGCCCCAGACATGCCCGTTAAAATGATGACTTCTTTTTGCATACTTGTATTATAAGATAAATTCTTGTCCTTCAACCAAACCTTAGATTAACCCTTTAGATATTGACGAATCGGTTGAATGACGAGTTGGCCTTGAGCAATGACATTTTTAATTTGTTTCGTGGTCTTTGCCTTGATATCGCCAATCACAAATAATCCTGGAACCGAGGTGTGACCATCTTGGTCGGCAATCGCATAGCCTTGAGCATTGAGTAAGCTAGGAAATCCTTTTAAAAATTCATGATTAGGAACCCATCCTAAGATCGGAAATACACCATCGACCATCAGCTCTTGTTCCCCTTGAACAAGGGTTGAATACCGTAACCCTTTCACCACGTCATCCCCAAGAACTTCTAAAGGTGTCGCTTTGGTGATCACGCGAACATTACTCAGTTGATTAATTTTGACCATTAAATTTTGTGACCCAACGGGTTCATTGACAGGTAAAAACAAATCAACTTGATGACATATATTCGCAAGGAAAATCGTTTCTTCTAAAGCATGAGAATCGCTACCAATGACGGCAACATCTTTGTTCTTAAAAAATCCACCATCACATGCTGGGCAATAACTAACCCCTTGACCAAACAAGCGTTCTCCACCTGGAATGGTTAATGGTTTTTCCTTGGTACCACTTGCAACCACGATGGTTTTTGAAAGATATTCTCCAGTGTCAGCGACAACGGTAAATCCATCGTTGTGTTTGATGACGTTGACCACGTTGCCGTAGGTGGAACTAACCCCCGCTTTCGTTAAGGCGTCATACATGCTTAAACCAAATGCTTGTGCTTCTAAATGTTGGTAACCGGGAAAGTTTTCTAAGGTTTGATACGTATTTAATTTTCCACCTGGCATACTTTTTTCTAACAAGGCCACATGATAACCTGCTTGCTTTGATGCAAGGGCAGCACTCATGCCTGCAGGGCCAGCACCAATGATGAGAACATCAAATCTTTCTGGCATGAAAAAACTCCTTTAATTGATCAAAATGATCAATCCACATCGTGGGTTGAATCTCTTGGCTAAATTTCTTAAATCCCCAGGTCACCAATGCCGTATCCGTCCCGGCAGCTTTGCCGGCAAAATAATCATAGGTCGTATCGCCAACAAAGAGCGTCTTCTTTGCTTCAACCTTAAAATGCTTCAAGGCTAAAAGAATTCCTTCTGGATGAGGTTTGGGTTGTTTGACGTCATCTAAACTAATCACCAAAGGGAAGGCATCTTTGAAACCAATCACTTCAAGAGTAAATAAAGCATTCACTCTCATTTTTGAAGTGACTATGCCAACAGGAATCTTTTGTTGCTGACACATTTGAAGTAATGATTCGATGCCAGGAAAGGCAACAGCAAACTTTGGATAAAACGTTCTTGCTTTGATTGCAAATGCTTTCGCGAGTTCAACTGGATTTTCTTTTGGAAAATACGCTTTAAGTGTATCTAACAAAGGCGGACCAGAAATCTTAATCAGTTCATTTAACGTAGTTTTTCTTGTCGGTGTGTATTGGTCAATAAACGACAACATCGTTTGCACCATCACCAATTCCGTGTCGGCAACTGTCCCATCCAAATCAAATAAAATAAGTTGATACATATTAAACTTTCTTTGGTTTGAATAAAAGATGGTTAGCACCAATCATCAGCAAACCAACCGCAAAGAAAACCCAACCCCATATAAGACTCCAATTGCCAGCGTTGCCCATGTTGAATGCCGGATTACGTAAGGGTTCCATGATCCCACGTGTTAATCCATACCAAACCAAATACATCAACGCAAGATCGCCTTGCTTTCGATATTTTTTAAGTCCTTCGCCAATCGCAAATCGAATCACAACATACCCAGACAAATTAATCATCGATTCAATCAAGAATAAGGGAACACGGAAACTCCCGTTGATGGTCATTTGTTCACGAATAAAGGTCGGTAACCACATCCACGACTCAACATCGGCAATCACCCCATACACTTCTTGATTAAAGAAATTACCCCATCGTCCAATCGCTTGGGCAACCAGAATCGTCGGCACGGCTAGATCAACGGTTTTGATGATTGGAATATCTTTTCGTTTGAAGTACACATACAAAATACCAGCGAGCGCACCACCAAGGGCCCCACCCATGATCGCGAGTCCACCTTCCCAAACGGCAAAGATTTTCCAAAAAGGTTGGGTGGCAAATTCAAGTTCCCATTGGCCCCAAACATACCATAAGCGCGCGCCTAAGATACCAGCAGGAAAGGCAATGATGAAAACATCTTCGATGAATCCTTTTTTCTTTCCTAATTTGATAAACTCACGCTCCGTTAATGCATAGGCAAGAAAGGCTCCTGACAAAATAAAAATCGCATAGAAGGCCACCAAGGGTTGGTCAAAAGGAATGCCTTTTGGTAATGGATACGTGAAGGCAGGTTCAATCGCTTCTAATCCTAAGAATAAAAAAACAATCGCAGGAAAAATAAACAAGACAATATTGGTTTGCATCATTGGCATAAATCGTTCACCTAAACTTTGATGGGAATAAAAGTAGCTAGCGGTGAACACCCATAAAATGGCCAAGGTGGATAAAAAGAAGAAAAAGAAACTCGTGAACGGATTGCTACTGGATCCTTGCGTGACAGCAAGGGCGATTAACCCAACGGAGATGGCGGTCATCACCATCGTTAACACCAATCGTTGCCCAAGAGGTAAAAGCTTTCCGAGTTGCTTAGGGTTGAAGGCAGCCAATGATTTCCACCATTGTCGGCCACCAAGATAAGCACCGGCAAGACCGGCAACCAAATAAATGATCATTAAAAAATTCATAAATACCTCATAACTTCATTTTAATGGAAACCATCGCCAATTGAAAAGAAAACTTATTTTAAATATGGTTTTAAAAATTGACCCGTGAAGGACGCTTTGACTTTACTGACTTCTTCAGGGGTTCCTTCGGCAACCACTTCTCCACCACGGTGACCACCTTCAGGTCCTAAATCAATCACATGGTCAGCAACTTTAATCACGTCCAAATTATGTTCAATCACCAATACCGAATCCCCTTGAGCAACAATCGCTTGAAGCACACGAACCAATCGTGCCACATCATCAATATGTAAACCCGTGGTCGGTTCATCAAGAATATAAAGTGTCTTTCCTGTGGGCCGTTTTTGTAATTCAAACGCGAGTTTAACCCGTTGGGCTTCTCCACCAGATAACGTCGTTGCCGATTGACCAAGTTTCATATACCCTAAACCAACTTCATGCAAGGTTTTTAAACGTCGAGCAATCTCGACGCGTTGGTTAAAAAAGACTTGGGCATCATCGACGGTCAATTCCAAGACATCATGAATGTTTTTATCTTTGAAATACACCATCAACGTTTCTTCGTTATATCGTTTACCTTCACACGCTTCACACTTGACATACACATCGGGTAAAAAGTTCATTTCTATGGTACGTACTCCTGAACCCTCACAAGTTTCACAACGACCTCCTTTTACATTAAAGCTAAAACGGCCTGCTTTATAACCTCGAATCAAACTTTCAGATGTCATGGTAAAAAGGTTTCTAATCTCAGTAAAAACTTCGGTATACGTTGCTGGATTAGAACGAGGTGTTCTCCCAATAGGACNNTTCATAGGGATTCGCTTCACGCCATCGCCTTGGCAAGTTTCACACCGACCACCGGGAACGTTGAAGGAAAATCTTCCTTTATCAAACCCTCGAGTTTTTGCTTCTAAGGTTTCCGAAAATAAGTCACGAATCTCATCAAAGACTTTTGTATAGGTGGCAGGATTCGATCGTGGGGTTCTGCCAATCGGTTCTTGGGAAATATTTATGACTTTATCTAAGTGTTGTAACCCTTCAATGCGAGTATGTTTTCCTGGATTGACATCGGCATCATTAAGTTCTTTTAAAATTTGCTCATAAAGAATATCGTTGATTAA
>DBCA01000004.1:13439-15321 GCA_002292805.1 Caryophanales bacterium UBA970 | reverse complement strand
GCCCCAATGATGTTGATGAATTTACCGTTGCCTGGTTGATGATGTTTAGGTAAAGGAATACTTTTCTTCCCAGACAAATACTGACCGGTGATGGACCTTGGACTGGCAATGATGTCTTCAATGCTGCCTTGGGCGACGACTTCTCCACCTTGGGCCCCTGCGCCCGGACCAATATCAACAATAAAATCTGCCTCACGCATCGTCTCTTCATCGTGTTCCACGACGATCACCGTATTGCCTAAATCTCTCATCGTTTTTAACGTGTTGATCAATCGGCGATTATCTCGTTGATGAAGACCAATGCTTGGTTCATCCAAGACGTATAACACCCCAGTTAATTGCGATCCAATTTGGGTGGCCAACCGAATGCGTTGAGCTTCCCCACCTGATAACGTCATTGCCATGCGAGATAAGGTTAAATAATCTAAGCCCACATTCATCAAGAATCCTGCCCGCGATAAAATTTCTTTGATGACCAACCGGGCAATCGTTCGGTGGGATTCTGACATCGACGCTTCGGTGGTTTTCATCCAATCGATGAATTCAAGCATCGACATTCTTGTGGATTCATCAATGTTTTTTTTGCCGACTTGCACACTCAGCACTTGGGGATTTAATCTCGCCCCTTTGCATGTGGTGCATTCGCGGTCCGTAAAATATCGTTCATACAATTCGCGCATGCCTTCCGATTGGGTTTCGTGATACAACCGTTCAAGTTTGATTTTGATGCCCTCAATGAAATCAAAGCGATTCATGATGTTGCCCGAAGCGGATTGGAGTTGGTATTGATGCATTTTTGGAGAACCAAATAAAATAACTTTCAGTTGTTCTTTACTTAATTTTGCTAAAGGCATATCAAGAGTAATTTGATACAACTCACAAAGTTTTTTAAATTCTTGCCAATATAAGTTGGTGGTCCCAATCATGTTTTTATAAAAGTTAATTCCACCTTGTTGAATCGATAAACTCATGTCTGGGATGATGCGTTGGACATCGGCTTCACGCTTGATGCCAAGGCCATGACAATCGGGGCAACTGCCTGATGGAGCATTAAAACTAAATAGGCGTGGTTCTAATTGAGGAACAGAAAATCCACAATACTTACACGCGTGGTGGCTAGAAAATAGATGATCTTTGTTTCCGTCAAACGCCACCACATACCCTTTGGACCAATCAAGGGCTAAAGTGACCGCGTCAAATAAACGGGTTCTTGATTCAGGATTCACAATCAAACGATCAATGACAATATCGATGACATGCTTTTTGTTTTTATCAAGGACTGGAACTTCATCCAAGCGAAAGAAAGCACCATTGACCCTGACTCGTTCAAACCCAGAAGTTTTGATTTTGGTGAAGGTATCTTTATGGGTTCCTTTTTCATTTTGAACCAACGGGGCAAGGATGTGCAATTTCGTTTGCAAAGGCAATTGCGAGATGACTTGAACGATTTGCGAGACGGTAAACGACAAAATTGGTTCATGATGCGTCGGGCAATAAGGAACCCCAACCCGGGCATACAGTAACCGAAGGTAATCATAAATTTCGGTGACCGTTCCTACGGTAGAGCGAGGATTATGGGAGGTGGATTTTTGATCAATGGAAATCGCTGGTGATAATCCTTCAATCGATTCTACATCTGGCTTTTCAATATTGCCTAAAAACTGCCGAGCATAACTCGACAAGGATTCGACGTAACGCCGTTGACCTTCCGTGTAAATCGTGTCAAAGGCAAGGGTGGTTTTGCCACTGCCTGATACCCCAGTAAAAACAATGAGTTCTTCTTTTGGAAGCGTTAAACTGACGGATTTTAAATTATTTTCTCGCGCTTCTTTAATGATGATGTGTTTACGGTCCATCGCTGAATTCCTCAACCATTCATTAT
>DBCA01000004.1:12819-13415 GCA_002292805.1 Caryophanales bacterium UBA970 | reverse complement strand
AGAATGGGGCAAAAGCGCCTACGCCTCTATTTAGATATTGGGTTGGTGAACGACGCCAGAAAATAGCATCAATCCTTGATGATTAATTACAAAATATAAGAATGAGCGATCGAGATTTAAACTGACGCGAGGAGGAGTTGGGAAAGACGTCACCCCAACGTTGGCTTCCGTGATTGCGGCAGCTTCAAGACCATCTTGAAGAAGGTCAACCCGAAGGTGTTGATTTAAACTTTGGACGTATGCCCCAGGCAATGCTTTCGATAAATCCGCTTGTTGAGGATCAAACAGGGATGCAATCTCAGGATACACAGACAATAAGTTTGCTTTCAAATCGAGTTTACCTTGGGTACTCGACGCGGGTACCGTTAATAAAATGCGTTCATTGGTGGCAGGTGAAGTGAAGGCTGCTTGAATGGACGGTAAATACGTTTCTGACAGTAAATCAACAGGGGTTAAATTTCCTTTGGGTAAGACATAAACGATGCGATGATCACCATATGCTTGATCCACGCCTAAGGTGAATCCTGATTGATCTAAATATAAAGTGGAACGGGTTTCTTTTTGCATGTACGTGACACCACGGACATTGTTTTTCC